>CAYJLU010000007.1:0-33725 GCA_964371395.1 uncultured Rikenellaceae bacterium
CTTATGTTTTGTTCCGCTATGAAGAGCGTTGATAGGTGGATGAGATTTTGAAGATAACTCTAAGGGCTCTGAAAGGAGCATACCTAAGTATGTGACTGAAGAGTCATTAGAGTTATCTTTAAAATATCGCCGCCTTGCAACGGTCTCTATATGTTAAAGAGCACCATTTGACTGCTCCTCAGCCAGAGGAATAGGGAAGAAGTTATGCTTTTGTGGATCGAAATTAGTACGATCAACTGCGTGCAACCTCTGCTCTGTTACTCCCCAACGACGCATATCATAGAATCGGAAGTTCTCAAGCGCAAACTCTAGGATTCTTTCGTGCTCGATCTGAGCCTGTACATCATCCTTGGTAGTACCATCCATCTCAGGCATATCAGCACGGGCACGCACTTGATTTATAAGGCTAATTGCATCTCCAGTCTTATTTAGTTGGTTAAGTGCTTCTGCTTTCATAAGCAGTACGTTTGAGTAGCGCATAAGTGGAATATTTATATCTACACGGCTTGCATCTTTTAGTATCTCCCAAGTCTTAGGCAAGAACTTGCGGAATGCTGGTCTGTTATATGATTCTTCAATTCCTTGATCATTAGTTTTAGTGAAGTAAAAATCATAAATATTACCATATACTCGAAGAGCAGTTGGATCATTGAAGTAGTCACACTGATAGAAGATTGTCTCGTATAGACGTGAATCATAAAGACCCGTTGTAGCTATTTCACCCTCCTTGAAGAATTCATCCATTAACATCTGACTTGGAACGATCTCATCCCAACCTGAAAGTTCGCTAACTGCCATAAACTTGTGGATCGCAGTACGATAGCTAGCTCCATTGGCTGTTATCGGCGAGAATTGAAGTTCAAAGATACTCTCTGGAGAGTTTTTGTAAGTTCCGTTAAACATATCTAAGTATCTATCCATTTCAACTAGATTATAACCTGCAACCTCATCAAAGGCAGTGATTGCATCTGTAAAGAACTGTTGGTTGTTCTCCTCCCAAGCTCTTGTTAAGTATGCCCAACCTAGGTACGCATTAGCAGCACCGTAAGTAGCTCTACCTGTGTTTGCACTAGGATACACTACTGGTAGACCCTCAGTAGATGCCTTTAGATCCTCGATAATAAACTCCCAAGTAGCCACACGCTCTGATAGTCCCTTATCAAGTTCAGCTGGATCTGTGATAAATTTGTCACGCAAGATAATCTTTTCCCAGTTTAGAAGAAGTTTCATATGGTAGTAACCTCTTAGGAATCTAGCCTCGGCAGTGTATTGTCTGCGCTGCTCATCTGTGATCTCGCTATCTGGCACATCGGCTATCTTTGCTATAATCTGGTTAGCATAACTAATACCAAAGTAATTTTTATCCCAAATATAGGCTTGCTCCCCTATGTTATTACTATAAGTGAAGTCATACATCGCAACCCAGTTGTTATAGTTATAGGCATCAGAACCTAGATTGTATAAGTCCTCACGGAAAGCCTCAGTTGTCCACTTTGCCTCGTAGAAACTCCAAGTGCTTGTAGATGCCTCTAGTTGAGAGTATGCCGCTGCTAGTGCTTTATCAACATCCGATGCATTACGCCAATAGTTGCCAGTTGTAAGCTGGTCAGGTGCACTCACCTCTAACATATCCTCGCAGCTAGTAGAAAAAAGCGAAAGGAGTGACATTGATAAAATTAATATCTTTTTCATTGTTATATTCTTATTTTTAAACGTTAAATTTTTCTCTTATCAATACTTAGAATGTAATCTGAAGACCAACTGTAACTGAGCATGTCATCGGATAGATTAGGTTGTCTACACCTGTATTAAGAGGTGAGCTGATACCGAATTCAGGATCCACTCCACTGTAATCGGTAATTGTAAGCAGGTTATCACCGCTAAGGTAGACTCTAAGTCTCTCTATGTGAATTTTCTCCATCCACGCCTTAGGGAATGTGTAACCTAGTTGGATATTACGTAGGCGGATAAAGTCACCACTCTCTAGGAAACGATCACTCTCTCTAGAGTTAGCATTAGGGTCACCAAGTACTGCACGTGGTACATCTGTATTGGTATTTGTCGGTGTCCAAGCATCAAGTGATGAGGCTAGGAAGTTACTACCCGAACTCATACTCTCGTATAGGAAGCGGTTACCATTATATAATTCGTGACCGAAACCACCACCAATAAGCATCGAAAAGTCAATACCCTTCCAGTTTAGTCCTACATTAAAGTTAAACTCTACCTTTGGAATACCCGAACCCATATAACTCTTATCATCTTCATTGATAACACCATCACCATTCACGTCAATAAATTTAATATCACCAGCCTTTGCACTTTCCTGATACATATCACCTTTATCATTTACGTAGGCTGCAACCTCAGCGTCACTTTGGAAGATACCTCCAGTAGTGTATAGGTAGTATGCACCGATTGGTTGACCAACGGTAGTAGCTGTCGGAGCGTGCTCTTGACCAAATCTAAGACCATCACCATAGATCACCTGTCCTTGGTCTGCAAGTGCCTCAACTCTATTCTCAATGGTAGTGAGGTTCAAACCAACATTATAACCCAGACCATTAGATAGTTCATCAGCCCAGTTTACAGTTAACTCCACACCGCTGTTACGGATCTTACCCACGTTAAGTGTTGGGTCGTTAAGACCTGCTGAACCCGGAAGTCTACGAGTGATTAGAAGACCGTCAGTTGCAGTGTTATAGTACTCGATAGAACCTGTTAGACCACGTAGAAAACCATAATCAAGACCAACGTTAATTGATTCTGTTGTCTCCCAGCTTAGAGATTGATTCTCTAGATCCTTTGCAATACTACCCGGCCAAGGATTACCATTACCCTGAACATAACCACCATTTAGCCAGTTCTGTGTATCAATACGTGATTGGAAGTCATAGTATCCTAGTGCGTTTTCATTACCAAGTTGACCCCAACTAGCACGTAACTTAAGCATATCAACAAACTTTACATCTTGCATAAAGTCCTCTTGCTCGATTCTCCAACCTACTGCAACTGAAGGGAAGTAACCCCAACGGTTCTTAGGTCCAAATTTAGATGAACCATCGGCACGGTATGTAGCTTGAAGTAGGTAACGGTTATCGTAGTTGTAATTCACACGACCGAAGTAAGATAGACGATTGTACTGATACATACTACCCTCAGCACCGTAAGTTCCACCAGCTCCAGCGTCAAGTGATGAGAAATTTTCGTCTAGGAAACCACCCGGAACCTCAACACCATCAATAGTAGTCTTACCCTCTACCCAAGCACTAGCCCACTTAGAAGCAGTCATAGTCATAGACATACCAACCATTAGATTAAGCGAGTGCTTACCAAAATCCTTATCGAAGCTAAGTACGTTATCCCATATCTCCTCGCTCCAAGTCACACGCTCCTCACCATAGTATGGGTACTGCTGTGGAACTTTAGGGTCAGCGATGTGAGCCTTCTCCTTTTCGTAGAATTGAGTGTTATCGTTTGAGTATGAGTAACTACTCTTGAACTGTAACCAATCTGTGAATTGAAGGGCTAGAGATAGATTACCATTGAACTCCTGACCATCGGTATAACTATCGCTATACTCCTCTTGACCAATAACGTTCATATTGTTCGGAAGTCCATTCTTATCGGTTAGTCCGTAGCCATACTCCTCATTCTCATCGAATACTGGCACTAGTGGTGAGATCATATAAGCCTCCTTTAGAGAAAAGTTCGGGAAGGCAGAGCGTGTAGCATTATAAGATACGTTTGCATCGAATTGGAAGATATTTTTCTTTGCACTGATCTTTCCTCTAACATTACGCTGACGGAAATCATTAGCAATAACTACCCCCGCCTCGTCTGTAAGGTTAGCAGATACTGAGAACTTAACATCTTCGCTACCTCCACGAATCGAGAACGAATTATATAGGTTAAAACCCGGGCGGAAAATCTCATCCTGCCAATCTGTATTATAATCTCCCGGAGATGTAATATATGCTGGAAGCGATGCACCTGCATTTTCGTACATCATCCTATGTACTTGTACGTACTCATTAGCATCTAGTAGGTCGAATCTATTTGAAGTATTTGTGAACACAGCCGATGAGTTAATATCAATAGAGATTTTACCCGCCTTACCATTCTTAGTAGTAACAATGATAACACCATTGGCAGCTACCGAACCGTAGATTGCCGATGCAGCACCATCCTTGAGTACCTCCATATTTTGAATGTCCTGTGGATTTACAGTATTGATATCACCCGGAAAACCATCTATTATATATAGTGGCTCATTATCACCAAATGTATTAACACCACGAATCTTAACGGTTACACCCTCTCCAGCTCTACCACCTAGCTTCTGTACGTTAACACCCGCTACCAAGCCTTGAAGTGCCTCGGCTGCGTTCGCTGTCGAACGCTTTGTGATCTCATCCGCTTTAACAGACTCCACAGCACCAGTTAAGTCACTCTTCTTTAGTGTACCGTAACCGATAACAACGACCTCATCGATCACTGTAACATCCTCCTCTAGTACTATATTAAAGTTCTTTCCCTCTTCTGCCGTAGCAATTTGAGTCGCATAACCAGAGTAGCTAATACGAATCTGCTGGCCAGCCTCTGCCTCAATCTCAAAGTTACCATATACATCACTTAGTGTACTGGCCTGAGATGTTAGGTTCACTACAAGTGCCCCTATTATAGCTTCCGAATTGACATCCACTACGGTGCCCTTTGCGGTAAATGTCTGTGCGTAGGCATTATTAACCTGTGCAAAGAACATAGTTGCTAAGATCAGCAACAACGATAAATTGTAAGTTTTTTTCATAGATTTTTTTGTTAGTTGGTTAATTGATTTGTATTATTTCCAATAAAAATAGTTTTGCCAAACAATTATTAAATAGTTTTAGCATTACTCCCCCATTGTTTCCAGAGTAAAATTATGTTAAAAAAAAAAGAAAAGTACAATTTCAGTGCACTTTTCTCTCCTACAATTATCAAAATTTAATGGAAAATATATCTACAAAAAAAATTTTAAAAATCTATTTATCAGTAAATTATAACAAAACAACATATCTACAAAGTTAAATTTTTATCAAAAATTCATATAGATTAACATCAGTTGAGAGTGATAGGTGTTTTCTTAATCTGTAACGCCCCATATTGATACTTTTCTCCGATGTTCCTGTCAAAAGCGAGATCTCTTTTGACGACATATTTATTCTAATAAAGGCTGCAAGTTGCAACTCTCCTACCGTTAGTTCAGGGTATAGTGACTTAAGTTTTTTAGTAAATGATCCACACACCTCATCTATCTTTGTGTTGAGCAAATCGATCTGCTCATCCTTAGATTGATTTGCTGTGATAAAAGATACGACCATCTTAACTCCTTGTCGTGTATCTTGCTGTTCACCCCCCTTGATTATCTCTCGAAGTAACTCCTTTACCTTATTGAGTAAGTTCATCTTACTTCGTATATAGAATGATAGTCCTACCATCTCCTGTCGTATATTCTCTATACTACTCTGCGCTATCTCCTTCTCCTGCTCCTGTCTACGTATCTCTTGATCCTTGCGCTGTACCTTCTCGTGCCAACGCCTAATGACAATAAACATAATGCCAATGACCACTATTAGAAGTAGTGCTACACTAAAGAACATATAGTAGTAACGCTGGGTGCTGATAGTCTGTATCTCTAGCTTGGTTACTGCCTCCTGTGTCTTGAGTTCGAGGTTACCGATAACATTACCTAGCTCCTGCTCCACGAGAAACCGCTCGGTTATGATCTTTTGCTCAAGTTCGTACATCTTCTCAAAATTATCGAACGCTGCGTTGTAGTTCTTCAGAGAATCATAAGTCCAGTAGGTATAACGATAGTTATCACAGAGTAACTCCTGTGCATCAACCTTCTTAGCATACGATCTAGCAATATTTAAGTACTTTAGCGCACTTCGAAAATCTCCCTTATATAGATATTGTGTACCTAAATTATTATAGTTCTCACCAAGACTCCAATTATTGTTCTTAGATATATTATACTCAATGGCCTTTAAGAGTAGTTCAATTTTATGCTCTGTATCCTGACTCTTATATAGTCCCAGATTATTGTAATTACTAACCATTCCATCCATATTACCAATACGTTCATTGATACTCAACGCTCGATAAAACTCTCTTTCGGCTAGTTCATTCTCCTCCATATTAGTATATGCAAGCCCTCTCATATTATAGACTTTAGCTATTGTGGCAGAGTCACTGGTCATCTCCGCAAATCGAAAGGCACTATCAATATGCTCGAACGCCTTATCGAAGTCTTTGACCAGTAGATAGAAACGAGTCATAATAGTATTAATGATCGCTTCCTCTTTATATGCACTCTGAGGAGCAAATATTTCGGCTGTATAGTAATTCAAAAAACTCTTATCGAAGTTACCCTTATCCAGATACTCACGCCCTATCTGCATATAACATCTAGTGATTTGCAGCGAATCTCCATCTTGAAGTGCTATTCTTAGTGCCTCGCTAGAGTACTTGCGAGCCTCTTCGGGATTCTCCTTGAAAATCTCTTCTGCCTTGGAGAGGTTAAACTCTATTTTACTCTGTGCTATGGTAGTACCACAGAGAAGCAATAGAGAGATTACTAGACCTATATATTTAATCATACTTGTCGACTTTATGGTTATTCTCTAAAATACACACTACTATCAGAACAAAGATACATTTTTTTTAATAAATATTTGAATACAACAAAATATATTCTCTTCGTATTGCAAAAGGAATAAATTATCCATATATTTGTCAATCAACTATTTTTAAAATTTTTAATTATACTATGAAACCTACACTACTTATTCTAGCCGCTGGTATGGGCTCAAGATACGGATCACTTAAACAAATGGATGGCGTTGGTCCTTGCAGCGAAGCTATAATTGACTTTACTATCTTTGATGCCATTGAGGCGGGATTCGGCAAGGTCGTTTTTGTTATTAGAGAGACTATCGAGGAACAGTTTAAAGCATTCTTCAACGCTGAGAGATTCAAAGGACGCATTGAAGTTCTATACGTTATGCAGGAGCTAGACAGGCTACCTGAGGGATATAGCGTACCTGAGGGTCGTGAAAAACCGTGGGGAACTGCTCACGCCGTAATGATGGCAAAAAACGTTATCAATGAACCGTTTGCAGTGGTAAATGCCGATGACTTCTACGGTAAAAATGCGCTCAAAGTTATGGGTGAATACCTTATGAAGCTAGAGGGTAAGAAGAAGAGCTACGCAATGGTTGGTTACGAGGTCTGCAAAACTCTTTCGGAGAATGGTACAGTTAGCCGTGGAGTTTGTGAACTTGGAAGGTGTTCGGCATTAAATGCAATGGTTGAGCGCACAAAGATTGAGCGTAGAGATGGTAAAATCGTATATATAGAGGGTGATGGAGTATATCCACTTGAGGAGAGCACTCCTGTATCGATGAATCTATTTGGCTTTACACCTGACTTCTTTGAGTATGGCGAGGAGATGTTCAAGGAGTTCTTAGACACTAACGCTAAGGAGAATGAAAAGGCTGAATTTTTCATACCGCTAGTTGTCAATAGATTAATGGAGAATGGAACGGCAAAAATGAAGGTACTTAAGACTACATCTGACTGGTTTGGAGTAACTTACATTGAGGACAGACCTTCGACTATGGAGAAGATAGCTAAACTAACTGCGGAGGGGCAATACCCTACTCCACTTTGGAACTAATGTTGGTTGACTCGAAAAAAAGAAAAAATCATTAAACAATATTTTAAAACGATGGATACAACAAAAATTAGAGAGAAATTTGCTGAGATATATGGTACTCAGGGCAGTGTATACGCATCTCCGGGGCGTATTAACATAATTGGTGAGCATACTGACTATAATGGCGGATTTGTACTGCCGGGAGCAGTGGATAAGGGAATGGTTGCCGAGATTAAGTTTAACGGCACACAGAAGATTAGAGCATACGCACTTGATCTTAATGAGAGTTCGGAGTTCGCCTTTACCTCTGATGATGACGCACCAAGCGAGTCTTGGGCAAAGTATATCTTTGGGGTTATACGTGAACTTACAAAGCGTGGTGCGACTATAACTGAGGGCTTCGATACAGTATTTTCGGGCGATGTGCCACTAGGTGCGGGTATGAGTTCCTCGGCGGCACTTGAGTCTACATATGCCTTTGCTCTAAACGATATGCTTTCACTTGGATTCGAGAAGATGGAGCTTGCAAGAGTAGGGCAATCTACCGAACACAACTACGTGGGTGTAAAGTGTGGTATTATGGATCAATTTGCCTCGATTCACGGTAAGGCAGGACACCTTATGAAGCTGGACTGTAAGAGTGGCGAGTTTGAGTACGTATCATTCGATCCTGAAGCACACGGTTACAAAGTATGCCTTGTTGATAGTTGTGTTAAACACGAACTAGTAGACTCACCATACAACCGCCGTAGAGAGAGTTGCGAGCGTGCTGTTAAGGCTATCCAGAAACGCCATCCAGAGGTTGAGTTTATGCGTGATGCTGAGATTGCTTGGCTTGAGGAGGTTATCGGTGAAATCACACAAGAGGACTATATACGTGCACTATACGCAAGAGAAGAGGTTGATCGCCTACAAGATGCCTGCGAGGCAATGCAGAGGGGTGACTATGAGACTGCTGGTCGCAAGATGTATGGCACACACATCGGAATGTCAGTACTATATGAGGTATCTTGCGAGGAGCTAGACTTCATTAATGAAGTAGCAAAGGAGTGTGGTGTTAGCGGATCAAGGGTAATGGGTGGCGGATTTGGTGGCTGCTGTATCAATATAGTAAAGGCAGAAAAGTACGACAACTTTACTGAGACAGTACAGGCTAAGTATAAAGCTAAGTATGGCATTGATTGCAAGATCTACCCTGTGGTAATCTCTGATGGCGCAAGAAAGCTCTGCTAGGGGGATACTCTATGCAGAGATAATTAATAAATTCAGAACAGTCCTCACTACTTCTTAAAAGGAAATAGTGAGGACTGTTGTTTTGTGGGCGTAAAGGACTGAGGGAGAGGGCTGTGGCTAATACAACTGTCGCTCTGTGTAGAGCCATACAGCCTAACAGATAGGTGACTATCTACAAAAGGTTACTCTACGAAAGAGATTCTTCTATTAATCTTTCTTCTCGATGAGACTATCTCTGAACTGCGAAGGTGTCATTCCATACTGCTTCTTAAAGCACTTCGTAAAGTGTTTCGGGTCATTGAATCCCACTGCATAGGCTACCTCAGAGATGGTTATCGTTTCGTACTTTTCAGTAATTAATGTATGGGATACTTTGAGTCGAATATGGCGAATAAATTCATTTGGAGACATACTAGTCATAGATTTTAACTTGCGATAGAGCATAGACTTGGTAGTATGCATAGCTTCGATAAAGTCAGAGAGTTCAAAGTCGCTATTATCGAGATTGTCATTGACAACAGCTATCGCCTTTGAGAGGTACTGCTCGTTAATATCCTTGTATTGAATCTTAGGTGATGCTATCTCACGATACTCCTCTTTTTCTTCTTCTTCTTTATCTCTATTCATATTATCTTCTATCTTTGGCTCAGGAGTCGGCGGAATTAGGGTTACATTGGTCTGCTCCGAAATAGACTCAGAGGTATCACTACTGCAATTTACCTGAATTCTCGTAGATAGTCGCCTCTTAATCCTACGACTATTTATCATATCATAGGCTATAAACCCAAAGATAGATATATAGAGTATAATTGCCCACCACGAAGCATAGAATGGAGGTGAGATAGTTACATCAATGATAATTTCACCTGAATCCGCTATGGCTTCAGTGTCGATTATCTTGGCTCTGAATCGATACTTTCCCCAACCTAGATCCTGATAGTTTATCTCCTTCTTGTGGTTAACAACCTCATTCCAATTATCATCAATTCCCTCCATCATATATTGGTAGCGAATGTTAGAATTTGGTGACAGAGCTAGTGTCGAGAGGCTAAGTGTTAGATTATTGTCTAAATGGTGAAGATCTAGTCTAGAGATATTTCCGCTACTATCACGATCAATAGCATCACTATACTCTAGGTTTGGATATAGTATTGATTGATAATTTACAGCAATATCGGTTACCGTAAGATTGTAATTAATGGTGGCTTGGTGTATCTCGGGGCTTATTGTCGAGTAGCCGCTATTAGCACCAATATGTATATCACCATTACTACCTCTAGAGATAGAGCTGCCCACAGTTATATTCTCAATAAGCCCATCAAGGTGTGTATAGTGCTTTAGGTATGGAGTCTCGGCATTAGTAAAGTTATAGTAATACACACCCTGCATTGTTCCAATCCATAGTTCTCCCTTTGAGTACTCTATAATAGAGTTTACAGTCCCTAAATTCTTACCCACTATGCTATTTTCATAGTGGAATCTATCATTTGCAACATCATATTTTATCAAACCTAAGCTCGAAACTCCGAGCCAAAGATTATTAGAGGAGTCACAGTATATAGTAATAATATTATTAAATGGGGTATCGTTATCAATGGTCAAATCATAGTGCTGGGTGACTAACTTTCCATTATCATATAATATCTTATATACTCCATTATGGCGAGTTGCAGCCCATATATAGCCGTCTCGACACTGTGTAATTCCTACTATTCGGTGTTTAATATTATCGGCATACTCTATCTCCTCCACATACCACTTATCGCCACTACTCCTAGCATAAAGCAATCCCCTATTACACCCAATCCAAACAGCACCATCAATATCCTCATAGAGCGAAACCACATTATGTTTCGATATAATACTATCGCCCTGAATATAGTTAGTCTTAACCAAATTAGACTCTGGATCGATAATAGTTATCCCGCTACTCTGATTTCCTAGCCATACCTCATCTCGACTCCTTAACTTAAGCATCGTATTGATATTACTGCTGCCTCTATTATCGTATCTAAAGTTTGGAGCTTGATCGCCACTCTTCTCGCCGACGAACAATCCCGCATTTCTTACCGACAACCACACTCTTTGCCCATCATCATAGATTGCCTTTACAAATCCGCTTCCGAACTCCTTGGTGATCTCTGCTATATTATTGCTAGTTATGTACGAGGGGGTTAACCTCAATAGATTAACACCACCTCCTCGACTCCCCAACCACAGTATATCACGCTCTGCATCATACATACATAACGACACAGTATTATTAGAGACACTACGATTCTGAGAGTTTACCGTTATATGTTCTATCAATTCTGGGGTATCTAAACTGCTCAACACATAGATACCATTATTAGATCCCACCCAATAGTTACCGCTCTTGGCATCTTTGTGTATAAAGAAGAGAGGCAGAGTATCTATTCTTCTACCTGTAAACTCTTGTGAGAGGTTTTCAATAACAGTCACTCCTTTAGTTTCGCCACACTTGATCTTTACAATGGCACCCCTCCAAGTACCTATATATAGGTCACCACTACTATCCTCAAATATAGATAGTACGCTTGATCTAGGGTCTTCAATCTCTACTCTATCAAAGGTATCGCTTGCTCTATCATACTTGGTGAGTCCTGCATACCAATACCCAATCCACATATTATTTTGACTATCACAGTATAGGCTCTTAATATTATTTGATTTACTATGTGGTGCGTGCTGCTTTACATCAATAGCCTCTAACTGCTTCTGCTCTACACTATACAGATAAAGCCCCTGCTGTGTTCCAATCCAGAGATCACCTCTGCGATCAAACTCCATTACTGTCACCTCCTGACTCTGCATACCATCTACATCTATGGGAGTGAATACTTCGGTTAATGGATCAAATGTTACTATTCCGTCAATACTACCAATCCAGAGCAGCTTATCGTGATACTTTAGCGACCGAATCTCCTTAGTGTATGATATTGAACCATCGCTTAGAAATGTAGAGTACTTCTTGATCTTTACGCCATCATAACGACACAATCCCTCTATTGTGGCAAACCACATAAAGCCTCTATCATCACTGACTATACCACTAATATAGTCAGAGTTTAACCCCGTTGTATTATTTATTATCTCAAATCTTGTCTCTTCACCCTGTTGTGCAGGCACTGCAATAGTGCTTAGAGTGAGTAAAGAGAGAACTAAAAATTTAAGAACATCCACAAGCTTAATCTTCATATCAACTCCTTTAAAATACCCTTACAAAGTTAAGCAATTTTCTTTATTGTCAAAATAAGAGTCTAACAATATTAATAGAATCGAATAAGCATATTTTAACCATTTAGCATACCTATTTGAACTATTTGACCACATAGATATAATTAATAAACTATAAATTTGTAATAGTTGAGGTCACCGTATTATTAAAAAAATTAATAATTTAAGGAGGGGCTGAAACGTTTCAAGAAGATAGATATAATCATAATTTTATAGAACACCATACCTTCCGAGAGGTATAGGTTCAAATTTAATAGACAATGCAAAATTTTACCAGCAAAAAAATAGCAACGCTGCTTCTGCTAATAATCACAGCTACGGTTCCAACAAAGCTCTTTGCGCAAGAACTTCTCAATGTATCGGGGGTTGTACTCGATGAGATTGGGGAAGAGATGGTCGGAGTTCGTATTATGGAACAAGGCAATCTAAACAATATTGTCCTTAGTGACGTGTATGGTAACTTCTCAATTAATGCAGCTAAGAATTCAACTCTAGTATTTTCGTTTATAGGCTACACAGAGCAAGAGGTAAAGGTTATAAATACTAAACCACTGACCATTAATATGGATTTAGATGTTCGTGTGATAGACGAGGTGGTGGTAGTGGGTTATGCTACTATGAAACGTAGTGATCTAACGGGGGCTACATCCTCAATAAAGGCGGATGATCTAATGTCAGCCCACTCTCCTTCGCTTGCTGATGCAATGCGTGGCAAGGCTCCAGGTCTTAGCGTATCGACAACCTCAGCAGCTCCCGGTGGTAGTCTTTCAATTCGTATTCGTGGTACAAATTCACTACTTTCGGACTCTAGTCCTCTATACGTTGTAGATGGATTTCCCACTGATGATATTTCCTCGCTAAATACAAATGATATTGCCTCTGTTGAGGTGCTAAAAGATGCCTCGTCGACTGCGATTTACGGCTCACGTGGAGCAAATGGTGTGATACTTATAGAGACTCACAAAGGTAATAAATCTGCACCAACCTTTAACTTTAGTTCAATGATGGGCGTACAGGAGGTGTATCGAAAGGTTGAGATGCTAAATGGTGAGCAATTTGCCGAACTTTATAATGAATACTGCGTTAACACAGGAGCGGAGATATACTATGATGGTTCGTCACGCCAACGCCCACTACCTTCGTCGATAGGTGAGGGCACAGACTGGTTCGATCAGATCATACAACTTGGGCTTATTCATAGCTACGATCTTTCACTATCGGGCGGGACAGATAGAACTAAATATCGCATAGCAGGTGGATACTATGGCAATAAGGGTGTTATATTAGGTGGTGACCACTCTACCCTTAGGCTTAATGCTACTAATAGTATAAATGTCACTAATTGGATGGATGTGAATATAGGTTTGTTCCTAATTCGCAACGAAACCAACGGATCGGGCGATAGAACTGGACTGGAGACCAAGGGAGGAACTCTCAATAACGCTCTGAAGATGTCACCAACTATCAACGTCTATGATAGCTATGGAAACTACAACGCAAACTACTTCCCGGGAGCGCAGGGTACTGAGAATCCAGTTGCTTATGCAAATGAGAGTCTCGATAATATGATTAATGACAATGTCACAGCAAATCTGAATTTAAACTTCAAGCCATTCGACGGGCTAAGACTTCAGGTAAAGGCTGGAGCTAACTTCAAGCAGCGTACCTCTCGTGCCTACCTATCGACAAACACTATTGAGGGAGCAAAGATTAATGGTCAAGCGTCGCTGGGTGAACAATCCTATCAAACTTTTATCAACGAGTATGTAGCAAACTACGACAAGAAGTTTGGCAAGCACAGTTTTCTGTTAACAGGGGCATTTTCACTGGAGTCTTACGACACAGAGTTTATGCAGATTACCGGCACAGGTCTTACCGTTGATGATCTATCATACGCAGGTATTGCCTCAGCCGATATTGTAGAGCAACCGCTCTTCACAAAGTATAGCTCTTCACTAATGTCGGGGCTACTACGCTTGAACTATAACTATGATAATCGTTATCTATTGACTGTTACATCTCGCCTTGATGGCAATTCAGGCTTTGCCGATGGTCACAAGTGGGGTAACTTTCCTTCAGTGGCAGCAGCGTGGAGAATCAGCAATGAGAAGTTTATGTCGGATATAAAAGCCATCAATGACCTTAAACTACGTCTTAGCTATGGTATTACTGGTAACTCAAAGATTGGAACATACCGCTCGTTGGGGCTTCTAGGCAACCAGAGATACCCAATTGACGGACAGATCGAGTCGGGAATGGGACCCTCGACCATCGCAAACCCTAACTTAACGTGGGAACGAACCACTATGTATAATGCAGGTTTCGATCTACAAATGTTCAAAAGACGACTTACACTCTCATTTGATGCGTACTATAAACTAACCTCGGATATGCTGATGAGTTATGACGTACCGACCACCTCTGGATTCTCACAAGCATATATCAATGCAGGAGAACTAGAGAATAAGGGGTTAGAGGTTGCCCTATCTGGTATTGCACTTAGCACAAAGGATATGGAACTAGAATTTAATGGATCACTATCAATGAATCGAGATAAGGTGTTGGAGCTATACGGTGGTGAACCACTAGTTATCGACATCGGAGACAATCAAGCAATATGGATTAGAGAGGGTCGCCCTATTCGAGAGTTTCAGTCTTATGAGGTTGCCGGGATATTCAGCTCTCAAGAGGAGATAGATAACTACACGTGGGTAAATCCTGAAACGGGTGCTACTAAGAAGATTCAAGGTACAGCACAGCCGGGAGATATTAAATATGTTGATGTGAACAACGATGGGACTATCGATACAGATGACTATATAAGCTACGGTAGTGCTCTACCCGACTTTACATATAGCCTAGGGTGCAACTTTAGGTACAAGAACTTCTCTGTTGGTGTATTTCTAACTGGTAGCCAAGGTAATATTATTCAGAATCGAAATTTGGCATACACTCGCAATACAACTATCATTAGGAACAATATGAGTGCCGATCTACTGGACCGTTGGACACCTCAAAACACTGATGCTACGGTGCCTCGCATAGGCTCTTCAACATCACTACCAACTTTCGAGGATGGTAGTTACCTCCGCATACAAAATGTAAACTTTACATACTCCCTGCCTAAAAATGCAATAAAGGGTATAAAGAACCTATCGCTTACAGCGGGTATTGATAATCTCTATGTATGGACGGAATACTCAGGCTGGGACCCAGACGTAAGCAGTGCTTATGGTGGCAGTGAGAATGTGAATATCGGACAAGATGTTAACAGCTACCCTCGCCCTCGTATCTATCGACTAAGTGCAACTATAACCTTCTAATCAGCAACATAAGAAATGAAAAATATTATACTAAAAGCATTAATAATATTAACGGTCAATATTTCAATGTCGTCGTGTGAGTCATTTCTCGATGAGAAGGTACACACAACGGTTACTTACGAGGACTTCTATAAAGACGAAGCGGATCTGGAGTCAGCCGTAATTGCTGCATACTCTGAGTTTCAGGGCACGAACTACTATGACAATCAAATATTTTTGATTGCAGATATGTCAACTAGCATTGTCACGGCTAGATTTACAAATAATGTATATGATACATTTAGTACTGACAAAGGGCAATCTCAGTATCGTGTATTCTGGGAGGGAGCTTGGGCTGTGGCTAATGCAATAAACTGTGTTATATATTTTGGTACGGCAGCAGATATTGATCCAGACCGACGTGATGAGATACTTGCAGAGGCTCATTTTCTTCGTGCGCTAAACTACTTTAATCTAATTCGTGTATATGGCCGTATTCCACTTGTTCTTAAACCAGTTACATCGATCACTGATGATTTACTACCATCTACGGTCTCGCCATCGGTGGTCTACGAGCAGATTATATATGACCTAGAGATTGCCGAAGAGCACCTACCGACTAACAATGAGGCTGGAGGTAACATACGTGCTACAAAGGGAGCTGCAACAGCACTACTAGGTAAGGTTTACTTAACTATGGCGGGTTTCCATAAGAGCGACGATGGATTAAGCATAGTTCGTGGCGATTCAAAATACTATGGACTGGCTTACGAAAAACTCAATAGTGTGATAAATGGTGAAGTGGGCACGTATGGTCTCTTTGCAAATTATAGTGATGTTTTCTCTAACGCAACAGAAAATGGGATCGAGAATATCTTTAGTATTCAATATAATCAAGGTACCACAGGAGGCTCTGACGGCGGTGAAGGATCACAAAAGCAGTCAAATTGGGCACCACAATATGGGATTACTCACACTGCCTACGAAACCTACCGTATTGATGGAGATATGAGTGATATTCTGTGGCTCAGTGACTATCGTCGACCTGCAACGATACTTGAGTCATTTGTCGATCAGGATGGAGTAACTAGAGAGTATGGACTGAATATGAATTATACTTACTGTCGAAAATACCTACGTGATATGCGTGAAGGTGGTGATGGAGGTTTTGAGAATATCTCAGCACGTGATGGTGAAGAGAATACTATTGTTCTGCGATACTCCGATGTGCTACTAATGCACAGCGAGGCAGCATACTTCAAAGATGGAGGTCTTGCAAGTGCAGAGGCGATATGGGGAATAAACGAGGTAAAGAAACGAGCAAACCTCAAAGAACTAGATATTAGTCAAATTGCTACTCAGGAGGACTTTATCAAACAGCTACTCAACGAGAGAGAGAGGGAACTATGCTTTGAGGGTCACCTATGGTTTGACTACGTACGTTTGGGTGATCTTGGCACTAGAGTACCAAATTCTCAGAGAGTCAGCCCATATAAGTTCTACACTTGGCCAATTCCAAATCTAGAGATTAGTAAAAATCCGAACCTACTTCAAAGCCAAGGCTGGTAGAAATAAATATGTATAAAAGACAATAGAAAATACTGATATGAAGAGAATAACAAATATAGTACTTCCACTCGTTGCACTACTCTATATCGTCTCGTGCCACAAGGTAGAGCCTACCTATGACAAGGTGGTCTATGATTCGAGCAAATCTCCTATAATAAGTGCAAAGAATGTACCTATCGCCCTGTTTACAGAGGAGAGATACGAATGGGAAATTAGTGTAGAGGCATTTAATGGCATTAAGGATATAAAGGTAAACGACGAGGTTATACTTTCGTACAATAATGGTCAGTTTATCTATCAAGGGATAATCCCAATTGTAATGCCTGATGTGGAGAATTTCACAGTCTCATTGGTAGTGACCGATGAACTTGATAATGAGACCCACTACCCCGACTTTACTATTGCTTCGAGAAGCCATATCAAATCACCTTTCTACCTTATCAAAGACTTTAGTGGAGCGGGTGAAATTCTATACACGGGGAATGAACGTCGTCCAGAGTTAACGTACGCTGTAACCTTTTCGGAGAATATTGCAAAGAACTTCGGATGGCAAGAGGTGAATATCACCAGTGATTTAGATCCTAACACCTATTCGACCATTCGATATGGTATGCCGTCAATGAATCTCACCAATAATATTACGAAGTGGGAACACGCCGTACAGTTTAATGCCAAGAATCCTAATGATAATACCTCGGGGACAATGCTACTAAAGAACCATTTTTATCAGGAGGCAACAGCAGCTGGCACCTCGACCACGGGACTATATAGCTCAATGGCATCGTATGCTCTAAGTCTAATTCACTTCGGAACTGCGCTTGATAGCAGAGTAATTACCGATGTAATGGCAGGGATTCGATGCGTTAAACTTGATATTTACGTAGATACTAAAGATGTCAGCGATCCAAATACTGAGTATAACTACGATCCAACTAAACACTATAAGGTATCACTGGCTATGGCTTGTGAATCTAGGTATAACAACACAGGTTCAACAAAACGTGAGGGACAAGGCCAGGGAGCTATGGCAATAATAGATCAAACTGATAGATGGGTAACACTATCGTTTAATTCTGTTGGGTATGAAGAAAATCCATTTACTGAACCTAATCCTGCCCCTAAAAATCCACCATCTACAAGTGAAGTGGATATGATAGTTCTTCACGTATCTCCACAGGTAGGAGGTGACGGAATTAAGGTATCGAACGCAAAGTATTACATTAAAAACCTACGCATTGAAAAAGTTAAATAAAATAATTCTTCTTGCCATACTAGCAGGAGGATGTACTGATCCAACTACTGATCAAACAACCGAAGATCCGACACCTAGCTTTGCCCAAGCAGATGTTGTCATAGAAGTAGAACAGAACTATACTCACAAGGTGAGTGAAGGGTTGATGGGCTTTAACTCAATATATTCGCACTACTCTGACCAATTTTGGTCATCAACTACAATTATTCCGACGCTTACTTCCCTCGAGGTATCGTATATTCGCTGGCCGGGTGGAGCACCTACGAATCGCTACCACTGGAATGACCTAAATGGTCAGGGGTGGATGGATAATTGGGATATGGATTATGACCAACAAAACGATATGCCTGAGAGTGAGTACACGGATATAGATGAGTACCTAACAATATGTAGAAGTACAGGTGCTACACCACTTGTCGGTGTGAATATGGGCTCAGGACTTAAGCATAACAGAGTCACAGATGGTATAAACGAAGCTGTTGCACTTGCTTCAACATACAGTGAAATAGATAACTTCTATCTAGATAATGAACCATACCACAATGGAGCAAACTATCAGATGAGTTGGAAAGAGTATAGCGAACAGATTCAGTTGTACGTACCAGCTATCTTGGCAGTTAATCCCGATGCAAAGTTCTATATTAACTGGGAGAAAGTACGTGACAACACGCTATGGAAACTACTCGAAGAGGTACACCACCTTGTTCACTACGTTGATATTCATTGGTATTGGAACAACACTGTGGTAACCTTCGAGGAGTGGACAACTCAGATTCCAATGCTCTCGACCACGCTGTGGTACTCAGAGGGTGGTAGCTATCATCAGGAGGTTGAGTGGTTCAACCAAGAGTGCCAAAAATTGGGTTACAACGTAGAGTTATCTACACTTGAATGGAATATTGGTAGTAGTGAATCAGCCGAGATGGCACCTACTAAATACGAAAGCTCAATAATGCAGAGCGAGATGATGATGCAGTTCATTAATGCAGGGTTGCAAGTAGCGGTAATGTGGCCGATATTTTGGCCCGATAATAACGATGTGGACTATAACCCGAATCGCTATCTTATGGATCCTAGCGAGCAGTATGCAGTATCACCATCGGTGGAAATATTTGATATGTTGGGCGAGGCTATGGGGCAGTATAGACACCCCTCTACCTCTAATGACAAGAGTGTATATACTCTGGCGGTAAGCACTTCTGAACCTACCGTTGATATGACAGTCTATGCACACTCAAAGAGTGATACTACAAGAGTTGTACTGGTAAAATCAAGTGAATATAAAGAGGCTTGGTACTCTATGTTCACCTCTTATGACGATAATCGTATAACTGGAGGACGCATTACCACAATTGGGAAGTCTATCTACGATAAAGAACAAGAAGGTTATGTCATAGAGATACCACCATATTCACTACTCCAACTAAAACTAGAGAATAATTAATAATACAAACAATAAATACCTACAATTATGTTCAAAAGAATCTATGTAGCAATACTAATGACTGTTTTAACAGTTAATGCCTACTCTCAATCAGTAATGAGTGTAGAGTTCGACACAATCGTAAAACGTGGTGTACCTAAAGGTGCATCATCGGTAAATATGTGCTGGTTATTGGACTCGGATAAACATCGTCCAAACAGTACACAATCTATGGCAGATGCTCTAAGAGAGGTTGGTGTGGGTTCACTACGTTTCCCATACGGTCATCTTGCTAACAACTACCTATGGCACTCAGGTTCGTATGAGGATGCTAAGGAGAATGGTCTACGTCCAACTGTTGCTGCAAAGGGTACTATACCCGGTAATTGGGACTGGGCAGTAAATAACGATGGTACATTTATCGATGCTATGGACTTTGATGAGTATATTGACCTATGTGAGTCGCAGAGTATAGCTCCACTAGTTGTAGTAAATTGTATGTCGTTCAAGTATGATGGAGGACCTACCGTTGCTGAACTAGCAAAGTCGGCTGCTGATTGGGTTCGCTATGCTCAGGATAAGGACTATAAGGTGCGATACTGGCAGATCGGCAATGAGATGGATCACCACCCTAAGATTATTACCCTTGATGAGTTTGTGGATGTTTACATCGAGATTGCCTCGGCAATGAAGGCAGTTGATCCGTCGATTCAAATTGGACCGGGTATCCTAGGTAAGGCAAACTACTTTACTGCTATCTATCAAAAGGCTCCCGAGCTAGTAGACTTTACCTCTGCACATCAGTATATGTGGTCATTTATCGAGAGCTGTAAGAACTACGATATGTGGAGCAAATCGGAGCATAAGTACATCAAAAATATCACTAAGATGCAGGCTGCGGTTAATAAAACCAACAAGAAGAATATGGAGATTCTAATCACTGAATCGGGTGTATCTCCATCAAATAAAGGTATGGGTAACATCAGTAATGTCTATAAATCATTATGGTGGTTCGAGGTGCTGATGTCGGAGTTACGTGTTAAGAATGTGAGCTATGTTTACTTCTGGGGTTCACACTCTCCGTGGAAAGGTGATAAGGACGATGAAAAGGATGATGTTGCACTATGGTTCCGTATGGATGATAACTCACGAAAGCCAACTGCCGAGGTCTCAAAATTTGTGAATGAGAATCTAATGGAGAATTTCGTTAAGGTTAAAAACAACAATAAATCATTGAGAATGTTTGCTATGGCAAGCAGTGATAAGTCAAGCGGATCTGTCTTTGTGATGAATAAGTTAAAGAACCCTCTAACAAGAGAGATTACTTTAAATGCACTACCTAAATCAGTAAAGAAGGTAAGTGTAACTTCTCTATGGGGTGAGGGTCCTTATGCTCGATCACTAAACTACACCAAGACAACAGAGGTTGAGGTTAAGGATGGTAAAATTACCGTTGAACTTCCTGCACTCTCTATAACAAATATTACTTACTAAGGCACATAATTAAATTATAAAAACAGATAGTTGTGAAAAACATAATAATAATATTTTCGCTTATCCTCACTCCAATACTAGCTTTGGCTCAAGGCGACGAGTGGAAAGATCCAGAGGTTAATGCTATTAATCGCTTACCTATGCACACAAACTACTTTGCCTTTGCCTCTGAACAAGAGGCAAAGGTCGGGTGTAAGGAAAGCTCTGAGAACTTTATGAGTTTGAATGGCTTATGGAAGTTTAATTGGGTGCGCAATGCGAATGATCGTCCGATGGATTTCTACTCCACTACATTTAACGACAGAGGATGGGGGGAAATAGAGGTTCCCGGTGTATGGGAATTAAATGGATACGGAGATCCTCTATATGTCAATACGGGCTATCCTTGGCGCAATCAATTCACTAGTAATCCACCACATATCCCAACTGAGAATAACCACGTCGGTTCTTACCGAAAGACCATAACTCTTCCAGAGGGATGGAAGGGAAAGGATGTTATAGCACACTTTGGTTCTGTAACCTCGAACATTTACCTATGGGTTAATGGCAAGTTTGTAGGTTATAGCGAAGATAGTAAGCTAGAGGCAGAGTTCGATATAACTAAGTATTTGAAGGCGGGTGAAAACCAAATAGCATTTCAGAGTTTCAGATGGTGCGATGGTACATACCTTGAG
The DNA here is from genome assembly GCA_964371395.1 of uncultured Rikenellaceae bacterium. Lineage (GTDB taxonomy): Bacteria > Bacteroidota > Bacteroidia > Bacteroidales > Rikenellaceae > Mucinivorans. The sequence continues at coordinate 21,908 of CAYJLU010000007.1, forward strand.
GATCAAGACTTCTTTAGATTCTCAGGTGTGGGACGTGATTGCTACCTCTATGCACGAGAGAGAAGTCGTATCGAGGATATTCGTATAACTCCAGATCTGGATGAGAATTATCATAATGGTTCACTATCCATCGATCTCGATATGGTAGGAAGAGGTGAAGTAGAGTTTATTCTAAGTGATAGTAAAGGAAATGAAATAGCAACTCAAAGGGTATCAAAGTCAGGTACGATCGCTATGGAGGTGGATGCTCCAAAGAAGTGGAGTGCTGAGGCTCCAAATCTATATACACTCTCTGCAATATTTAGAAGTGGTGGAGAGGTAAAGGAGGTAATTACTCAAAGGGTTGGATTCCGTAAGATTGAACTTATAGGCGATCAAATCTTAGTGAACGGCGAAGCAGTACTCTTCAAGGGTGTTAATCGTCACGAACTTGACTCATATGAGGGCTATGTTGTTTCTCGTCAGAGGATGGTACAGGATATAAAGCGTATGAAGGAGTTGAATATTAATGCACTAAGAACGTGTCACTACCCTTCCGATGCTTATTTGTATGAGCTATGCGATATATATGGTCTGTATGTGGTAGCGGAGGCGAATGTCGAATCGCACGGTATGGGCTATGGAGAAAAGAGTTTAGCGAAGAATAGCAGCTACAACACAGCGCATATGGAGCGTAACATACGTAATGTAGAGCGTAACTTTAACCACCCCTCAATAATATTCTGGTCACTGGGTAACGAGGCAGGCTTTGGGCAGAACTTCATAGATGCCTATAAGTGGGTTAAGTCGGAGGATCCAAGTCGTGCGGTACAGTACGAGCAAGCAGTAACTAATGAGTACACAGATATTTATGCACCGATGTACCGTGGATATGAAGTCTGTGAGAATTACTGCAAGAGCGATATTCAAAAACCACTAATTCAATGTGAATATGCACACGCAATGGGTAATTCACAGGGTGGATTTAAGGAGTACTGGGATATGATTCGTAAGTATCCGAAATACCAAGGTGGCTTTATCTGGGACTTTGCCGATCAATCGATACACTGGCAGAACAAAGACGGTGTGGATATATTCGCTTATGGTGGGGACTTCAATCGCTATGATGCATCGGATAATAACTTCCTAAATAACGGAATTGTATCTCCTGATAGAGAGTATAATCCACACGCAGCGGAGGTTGACTATATATACCAATCTATTTGGACCACACTAAAGGATGCACAGAGTGGTGATGTGGAGATCTACAACGAGAACTTCTTCAGCGATCTATCCCTCTACAATCTTGAGTGGCAAATAGTTGTTGAGGGACGACCTATAAAGAGTGGGATTATCACCAAGCTCGATGTAGCACCACAAAGCACTGCTATAATTAATCTAGGCTATAACCTTGATGGTGTGTCAACTGACAAGGAGGTGTTACTTAACGTACAGTACAAACTAAAGGATCAACAAGGCTTACTACAAGCTGGCGAGTGTGTGGCATATGATCAAATGGTTATCCGTCCTTATAACTTCAATAGAGCTAGCATTGAGAATATAGGCAAGAGTAATATCAAGACATCTGTACCAAGGGTGATTGATAATGACAAGTTCTATCTAATTGTCAAAGGCGAGAACTTTACAATTGACTTTACACGTAATAGTGGATTTATATCTCACTACACTGTGGATGGTAATATGCTACTAGAGTCAGGTAGCGAACTAAGACCTAACTTCTGGCGTGCGCCAACTGATAATGATATGGGTGCAAAGTTACAGGAGAAGTACTCGGAGTGGAGAGATCCAAAGTATACTCTCGATACACTGTTCTACACGATTGAAAACGAGATGGTACGTATAGAGGCTAACTACACAATCGAGGAGTCAGGCACGTCACTTAATATGAGCTACACTATCAACAATATAGGAGCTATTCAAGTTTCTCAAAGGATGATAGCAAACAAAAGCTCGAAGGCAAGCAATATGTTCCGTTTCGGTATGAGAATGGAGATGCCTGAGAGTTACAATGAGATAGAGTACTATGGTAGAGGACCAGTGGAGAACTATGCTGACCGTAAAGTCTCGGCACTTGTGGGTCAATATCGCCAAAGGGTAAGTGATCAATACTTTGAATATATCCGCCCACAAGAGAGTGGAACTAAGAGCGATCTAAGGTGGTGGAGAGTTATTAACTCTGGAGGTGTAGGACTTGAGTTTGTAAGCGATGCTCCATTCTCAGCCTCTGCGCTTAACTACACTCTAGAGTCACTCGATGATGGAGTAAAGAAGGATCAACGACACTCAACAGAGGTTCAGAGGTCTCTATCAACAAACCTCTGCATAGATAAGGTACAGGCAGGGCTTGGTTGCGTAAATAGCTGGAAAGATGCTGCAAGACCAGAGTATCAAGTAAAGTATCAAGACTATGAGTTTAATCTAACAATAACACCAGTACACTCAAAGTACAAGTTTTAATTAAAAAAGTAATGAATAATAAGATATATTTAGGTGGTCTAGCAATTGCCTCTGCACTTACTTCTTGTGCAGAGAAGCCAAAGACACAAGGATTTCCAAATATTGTATACATCCTAGCCGATGACCTCGGCTATGGTGATATAAGTTACCTAGGGCAGTCACACTTTGAGACCCCTAACATCGATAGGCTTGCATCAGAGGGTATGCTATTTACTCAACACTATGCGGGTTCGTCAGTAAGTGCACCATCACGTTCGACGCTACTCACTGGTCTGCATACAGGGCATACACACATTAGAGGTAATAAAGCTGATGGGGATGAGGGACAAATGTCTCTTCCAGCTGATAGCTATAATGTAATGAAGATGCTAAAGAATAATGGTTATACAACTGGCGTTATGGGTAAGTGGGGACTTGGAGCACCGGGCAGTGTTGGTGATCCTAACAACCAAGGAGTAGATGAATTCTTTGGCTATAATTGCCAGAGACTTGCACACCACTACTACCCATATCATCTATGGGACAATCAAGAGAAATACATTCTTGAGGGTAATAGCGGGCAGAATCAAGATGACTACGCACCGTATATCATCCATCAGCGTGCTAAGGAGTTCATTAGCGAAAATAGAGAAAAACCATTCTTCCTCTACTATGCCTCGATACTCCCTCACGCCGAGCTTCTTGTTCCTGAGTCTGAGATAGAGCCATTTATAGGAAAATACCTACCAGAGAAGAGCTACAAGGGAGTAGATAGCGGCGATAAATACCGCAAAGGTCCCTACGGTTCGCAGGAGAACGCTCACGCAGCCTTCGGTGCAATGGTGGTACTACTCGACAAACAAATTGGCGATTTAGTGGCGCACATCGATGAGCTAGGACTCTCAGACAATACTATCATAATAATTACTAGTGACAATGGACCGCACAGAGAAGGTGGCGCAGACCCTGAGTACTTCAATAGCAACAGTGATTTTAGAGGATTCAAGCGAGATCTATACGAAGGTGGAATACGAGTACCAATGATTGCTAGATGGAGTGGTAAAATTGCACCGGGCACTACCTCTGATCACGTATCAGCATTCTGGGATTTCCTACCTACCGTTGCACAAATCATCGGTGACTCCACAACAGTTACAACAGATGGAATATCGTTTCTACCAACTCTACTATCGAAGGATCAAGAGCAAAAGCAGCACGACTATCTATACTGGGAATTTCACGAGATGGGAGGTCGTCAAGCCGTTAGATATGGTGATTGGAAAGGCGTAAAAAATAATATTAAAGATGGCGGTAAATTAGAGCTTTACAATCTTCTGGAGGATACAGCAGAGACAACGGATGTGGCGAGCCAGAATCCTGAGATAGTCACTAAGATAGAGCAGATACTAAGCACAGCACGCACTGACTCTAAAGACTTTAACTTTGCCTCAACAACATTTAATTCAGACACTAAACAATAATTAACAGACAATGTATAAAAGATTTATATTATCAATTATCACGATTCTAGCCCTTGTATCGTGCAGTCAAAGCGATGTTTCTCGTAGTAGGGTCTCAATGGACTTTGACTGGAAATTCATTCAAGAGGATATTAAGGGAGCAGAGGTTACTGATTTCGACGATTCAAAGTGGCGTTCTCTAAACGTACCACACGACTGGAGTATCGAGGGTAACTACGATAAGAGTAACCCTGCGGGTAAGGCTGGCGGTTTTCTACCAACGGGTATTGGTTGGTATCGCAAAGTTATAGACATTAACCCTGAAGAGGGGATGCGCTACTCTATCGAGTTTGACGGAGTATATATGAATAGCGATGTTTGGATTAATGGTCACCACCTAGGTAAGCGTCCGTATGGTTATATCGGATTTAGCTACGACCTAACACCATATCTTCGTGATGGAGAGAATATACTAGCAGTTAGAGTTGACCACTCAAAGGCACCTAGTGGACGTTGGTACACAGGCTCTGGTATCTATCGCCACGTATGGCTAACAGCTACTTCAAATATCTATATCCCACAGTGGGGAACATACGTAACTACTCCGAAGATAGATAGTAGCCTAGCTAACGTTAGCCTAGAGTGTAAGATAAATAACGATACTAAACAAAGTGCGGAGCTTGAGATTAGAAGTACTATTATCAGTAAGGATGGAAGTACGGTATCATCTGCACAGAGTACTCTTGTAGTAGATGCTAATACTCAGAGTAAGGTTGTTCAGAACTTAGAGGTTAAAGATCCAGAGTTGTGGTCACCAGATACTCCTACTATGTATAGTATAGAGACAAATGTATATGAGAATGGGCAGTGTATCGACAGCTACACAACTCCACTTGGCATCCGTTCAATAGAGCTTCGTGGCGCAAAGGGTTTCTATCTTAATGGCGAACCAATAAAACTCAAAGGACTTAGCAACCATCACGATGCAGGACCTGTTGGAGCTGCTGTACCTGATGATGTACTATATAGCCGACTTAAGAAGTTAAAGGAGATGGGGTGTAATGCTCTACGCACTACGCACAATCCATTCGCACCTGAGTTCTACGTAATGTGCGACACAATGGGTTTTATGGTGATGAATGAGGCATTTGATGGTTGGTTCACCCCTAAGGCGAAGTTTGACTATGGACTATACTTTGAGGAGTGGTGGCAGAGAGATCTTGAGGATTTTATGCATCGTGATAGAAATCACCCTTCGGTGATAATGTGGAGCATCGGAAATGAAGTTCCAAGATTCACCGGTGAGCAGCAAAAATTAATCTCGGACTATGCACGATCTATCGACTCTTCTCGCCCTGTTTCACAGGGACGTGGCTATATGCAGCCATATATCGACCTATCGGGTTTCAATGGACACGGAGAGTTTAGAGGTGTTCTTGAAGCACACCACGAAGAGTTCCCAGATCGTACTATTGTTGGTACGGAGATTACTCACACCCTACAAACTCGTGGAATCTACCGTACAAAAACGTGGTACCGCACCAAAGATAATCCTGCTCCGTGGGAAAAGCCAGAGGACTTTACTGAGATGGAGCCACTAATCTACAAGATTCCAGATTTGACCCAAGAGGAGGTATTTACGGGTATCCCTAAAGAGTATCAATCGTCATACGATAACTCTATTGTACGTGTTGGAGTTCGAGACGATTGGAATAGAGTTGAGAATATGGATTACTATATCGGAAACTTCCGTTGGACTGGATATGACTACATTGGTGAGTCGTTTAATTGGCCAGCTCGTACCGATAACTTCGGTATACTTGATCTAGCAGGTTTTGAGAAGGATCACTTCTACCTTTATCAGAGTCTATGGAGCGATAAACCTATGGTTCACATTCTACCACACTGGACTCACCACGGACTCGAAGGTGTAGAGATTCCAGTTGTAGTCTACACAAACTGCGATGAGGCAGAGCTACTACTCAATGGTAAGTCACTAGGTAAAAAGAGGATGACCGACGAGCGTCAGATAGTTTGGTTAGTACCATACGAGCCAGGCACAATCACTGTTGAGAGCTATGACGCAGCTGGCAATAAAATATCAAAGAGCTATTCGACAGCTGACTCAGCCGCTACAATTGACATTAAGGTAGATAGAGATAAAATTACGGCAAATCAACAAGATGTCGTGGTTTGCGAGGTAACCATCACAGATAAAAATGGTGTAATGGTGCCTAATGCAAATAATTTAATTAACTTTGAGATTGATGGTCCTGCCAAAATTATTGGAGTAGAGAATGGGGATATTCTTGACCTTTCACCACACAAGGTTAACTATCGCAAGGCATTCAATGGTAAAGTCTTACTACTGGTACAGTCAACTGACAAGAGTGGTGATATTCGTATTACCGCAACTAGTGAGGGACTTGCAGATGGAGTAGTTAATATTAAGTCACATAATTAAATCAATAACTAACAGAAAAAATATAGAGAAATGAAAAACAGGAATGCAATTATTCTTCCAATGGGAGTATTAGCCTTGACTGCCTGCACTGAGGAGAACAAGATGGCTAAATTTGAGGGCGAACGTCCAAACGTTGTATTTATCTATGCTGATGATGTCGCTTTTGGCGACCTATCGTGCTATGGTTACGGTGTTGTACCGACTCCTAACAGTGATAAACTAGCCTCTCAAGGTATTAGATACACTGATGCTCACTGTGCAGCTGCAACTAGTACTCCATCACGATACGCAATGCTTACTGGAGAGTATGCTTGGCGTAAACCGGGGACTGGTATCGCTGCTGGTGACGCTGCTATGATTATCAAACCTGAGAGATACACCCTAGCCGATATGTTCAAGGATGCGGGCTATACAACTGGTGTTGTTGGTAAGTGGCATCTAGGGCTAGGTGATAAGAAGGGTCAGCAGGATTGGAATAGTATTGTATCACCAAATACCTCTGACATTGGATTTGACTACTCATATATTATGGCAGCAACGGGCGACCGTACCCCTTGTATCTTTATGGAGAATGGTAAGGGCATCGGGCTTGATCCAAACGACCCTATATCTGTGAGCTATACTAAGAACTTTGAGGGCGAACCAACGGGTAAAGAAAATCCTGAGATGTTGGTGCTAAATACCACTCACGGACACGATCAAACTGTGGTTAATGGTATATCGAGAATTGGTTATATGAAGGGTGGTGAGGCTGCACGCTGGCACGACAAAGACATTGCAGATACTATAACTAAACGTGCAAAAGAGTTCATAGTGCGTGAATCTAAAAAGGATGAGCCGTTCTTCCTATACTTTGCCACTAACGACATTCACGTCCCTCGTTATCCACACGATAGATTCATAGGTAAGAGTGGACTTGGGCTACGAGGTGATGCGCTACTTGCATTTGACTGGAGTGTTGGAGAGATACTCTCTACGCTAGATAGCCTAGGCTTGGACGAGAATACAATAGTTATCCTATCGAGTGACAATGGAGCTGTGCTAAATGATGGCTATGCAGACGAGGCAGTAGAGCTATTAGCAGATCACAAACCTTCGGGACCTTTTAGAGGTGGTAAGTACAGTAGCTTCGAGGGTGGAACACGTATTCCTTGTATGATTCGCTGGACTGGCAAGATTAACCCGGGTGTATCAGATCAACTTGTTAGTCAGGTCGATTGGTTTGCCTCTTTTGCGGATCTTCTCAACGTAGAGATACCTCAGGGTGCTGCACCAGATAGTGAGAGTCATCTAGAGTCGTGGTTTATCGCTGGTGAGCAAGGTCGTGAATATTTAGTTGAGCAGAATTCGCACAACAATATTGCACTAACTGACGGTGAGTGGAAGTATATTAAACCATCTAACTTCCCTGCAATGAACACTGCAACGAATACTGAACTTGGTAATAGTCCAGAGGAACAACTATACAATCTAGATAAAGATCCTGGCGAACAAAATAATGTAGCGGAACAATATCCAGAAGTTCTATCAAGGATGAAAAATAAACTCGAAGAGATTAGAGTTGCAAAATAGAAAAAAGATAAAAAAAGTGTAAAAAAAGGGGAGGAATAGGTCGTTTTAAAGACTTTGCTCCCCTTTTTGAACTATTTGACCACCCATTCAAACGATTCTAGAGATAAATTTGTGATAGAACAACAACAGGGAATAATGAAAAATTTTATTATATTAGTATTCATTGCAGCGGCTATTATCAGTTGTACAAAGGATAGAGGTAACCAATTTGAGTTGGTTGCGCCTCTATTTGAAAGCGCACCACTGGATGGTCAGGACAACTATATATGGGAGGAGGGTGATAAGGTAGGTATGTATATGGTTGTGACTACATCTGCTAGCCTTACAATTCCAATTAAAGGTTTCGAGGCACTAAATACACCCTATGTTGCAACTCAGAGTGGTTCGGCTGCTACGGAATTTAGTGCTGCTGATAGCGTGATTTACTACCCCACTGACGGTACGATAGTCGACCTATACAGTTACTACCCATATAGCACCACTTTGGTGGAGGCAGGAATATTTAACGTTGATGTGTCCTCACAAATCGAAAGCGATATAGCTGTGCGTACAGCAGGAATTAGAGCTAGAAGTAACGCAAATAAGAGTGTAGAGTTCTCATACGCAAATCGCCTAACAAAGCTCAATTTAGAGCTAGTGCCCGGCGAAGATGTAGGTGAGCTAACGGGGATAGATGCAACTATTTCGGGACACTACAAACAGGCAAAGGTAAAGATCCGCACGGGAGAGGTCTTTGATCGCACTAATATAGATGATTTTCGATTAAATGTATCGGATGATGGTTCACGAGTTGAGGGGATTCTTATTCCAACAGATGATGCCTTGGAGAGTTCTATCACCTTTACATTGGGAGCTATGAGCTACGTCTGGGATATTTCAGAACTAGAACTAGAACCGGGTACAGAGGTTTCTCTAAAGGTATCAATCGAGGATACACCTGTAATAATCGGCGGTATCACTATTACACCTTGGGGAGATGGAACAGGGGGAGACATTGAGGCTAATGAAGTTATAAACTAAACTTAGAAATATCATATAACCAACAAAAACAAAATGAAAAAAATTTTACTTTCCGCACTTGCCTTAGTAGCTTTGGCATCGTGCAACAAAGAGAAGAACTATCCAGTAGTTCCTAATGATGGATCTGTTTCATTTACATCTGGTATCAGCACACGTGCTAGTGGAACAACTTGGCACAAAGGGGATCAAATTGGTGTCTTTATGGATGGTGCGACCGTAGTAGAGGAAAATGCAAATGTGCTATACACTAATGATAGCGAAGATGGTGCAACTGCTTCATTCAACTCAGTCAATCCTCTTAAATACCCAGAGACTGGTAGTGTTAACTTCCTAGCATACTATCCATATGCTGCAACTGCAACTACAACGGAGTATGCAGTAAATGTACAGGATCAAAGCGATCTTACTCTAATCGACCTTATGGTGGCTACAACAAGCGACGTAGCTGTATATACTTCACCAGTTGATATGACATTCTCTCACAAACTATCGAATATTGCGATTACTCTAACTGAGGGTAATGGTTTCGATGCTGATACTAAACCGTTTGACAATAACTTCGAGGTAACTATTACTGGTGTAAACACTGTGGCTAAGTATAATCTTACATCTGGTGAAATTACAGATATATCTACCCCGACAACACTTTTACTTAATGGTTCTGGTGCAACTCACCAAGGTGTTATCATTCCACAGACAACAACAACTGTAAATGTTGTTATTACTCACCCTGAATATGGTGTCTTTGAAAGCGTAATTACTGGTGTTGAGTTCCTATCAGGTAAGAAACATCCATATACAGCTAAGATCAATGCTCTAGATCGCTCAATCCAAATGGTAGGAGCTACTATTACTGATTGGGTTAGTGTAGAGAACGAAGATATTACAGCAGAACAAGCTAAAACACCATTTACTACAAGTGTTAGCGATGAAAATGCTAAGGTACACTATATCACCTCAGCAGATGACCTTAGACTACTCTCAACTATGATTAATGGTAGCACAGGTGTAACCTATCAGGGAGTACTATTTGTTGTAACAGATGATATTGACCTTGAGGGTGTTCAATTCACAGCAATCGGATCTAAAACAGCATCAAAATCATTTCAGGGTATCCTTGATGGTAACTATAAGACTATCTCGGGACTTTATGCAAGTGGTGCAGCTTTCCAAGGACTAATAGGATACGCACTTGATGCAACAATCAAGAACCTAACTGTTGAGGGTAACGTAACTGGTACAGGTGGTAATGTCAGTGGTATTATTTGTCTTGCTGAGAGATCGGTTGTGATGAATTGTCACAATAAGGTAACTGTTGAAGGAGGCGCATTTGCAGTCGGTGGTGTAGTTGCTAACAATAATGGTTCACAAATTGAAAACTGTGTCAATAGTGGTAACGTTACTGGAACAGCTAATGCAACGGCAGTAGGTGGAGTCGCTGGTAACAATACAGGTGCAACTAACAAGTCATTCTCAGTGCTTAACTGCTATAACTCAGGTACTATTTCTGGTGTTAAGAGCCAAATCGGTGGCGTTGCAGGTAATGTAGGTGCTAATGGTAACTTCTCTGGTACATTTACTAATTGCTATAACGTAGGTGCTATAACTGTTGAACTTTCAACTACGGAAGTTGGTGCAGTGGCAGGTAAAGTAGCCACAGACAAAGCTAAAATTAATAACTGCTACTACAACTCTGAGGTAACTCCAGGTGTTGCTGGTGCACTTGTACCAAAAGATTCTGCTGCAGATCCTATTGTAACAGAAGAGAAAGCAACTGCTAGAACAACAGTAGAGATGAAAGATGCAACATTTATTACTGCTCTAAATGCAGTGGTATGGGCAGCAGATGCTAGTAACAATAATAGTGGCTACCCAATCCTTACAACTATTAAGTACTAAGCTACATAATAGAATATAGTAGAGGATAACTCTAATAATAATGAGCCATTCGAGTATCACAGTGTATTTGAATGGCTCAATAATAATAGTATATCGTAGATGAAATTAATAGCATTATCAACACTTGCCCTTATATTGTGCCTATCGTGCATATCGTGCTCTGGGGGTGATATAGATTCGACTATCGCTGATAGTAGAAAGATCGTAATCAGCTCGTCTGTATCTACTCGTGCAAGCGGTACAAATTGGCATAGTGAGGATGAGATAGGAGTGATGATGAGAGTCACGGGAGGGAACTACGATCTAAGTAGTGATTTTAATATCAAATATAGAAATAATAGTGGAGATGGAGCTAATGCTACATTCCACTCTCAAGATGCTCTGAGCCACCCTGAATATGGTAATATAGATCTTCTGGCATACTATCCATACAGCAAAGATGTAAGTTCTCTTAACTACACAGTCGATGTGTCATCTCAGGATAATATGAGCGAGGTAGATCTGTTAATAGCTAGAAAGATCAATATCGAGGCTAGTAACTCGATGGTGGAGATGGAGTTTAAACACTGCCTCTCGAATATAGAGGTTATACTAACTAATGGCAATGGATTTGCCAATACAGATTCATTTGATGAATTCTCAGTTCTACTTATTGGTACAAATACCACCGCAAAGTATAACTTGCTCACAGATGAAATAACAGAGCTTGGCTCACCAGAGACTATAACGCTTAACCACTCGCACGGTACTACATTTCAGGGAATTGTCATCCCTCAGAATATAACCTCAGCAGTATTACTCTTAATGCACCCTAGCTTTGGTGTATTTGAGCACAAGATCTCATCTACTAACTTTATCTCGGGGGAGAAATACTCCTACGAAATTATTATCAGCACTACTTAAGGCAATAATCATTGAGAGATTGTGTATTATTTAAGATAGTAGACTAGGATATTATCAACTAAAT
>CAYJLU010000008.1:0-33090 GCA_964371395.1 uncultured Rikenellaceae bacterium
AAAAAAGCAGCTAAACTTTACGCTTAACTGCTTTGTCTCCAAAGGTGTGGGCCCAACTGGGCTTGAACCAGTGACCCCCTGATTATGAGTCAGGTGCTACTAACCAACTGAGCTATAGGCCCCAATCACATCTAATGAGAGTACAAAGATATATATTTTCATTAAAAATACAAAAAAAAAGCAAAAAAAAATCTATAAAAAGAAATTTTTTAGAGATAATATTATATCTTTGTTTGATATGTAAAATTTAGTTCTTCAAAAAATTAATAATATATTAGATTTTATCCAAATAGACAAACCATAGAGTGATATGATTACTAAACTTGACCAACTAATTGAAGCTGTTCAACAAAAGGGACGAAAAAGAATTGCGGTGGCGTATGCTGAAGATGCTCACACGCTCCAGGCTATTGCGGCTGCGCATAATCTAGGAATTGTGGACCCAATACTTATTGGCAACAGAGCAAATATTAACCGTACTGCACAGGAGGCAGGTGTTGATCTTGGGGATTTTATTATACAAGAGGAACAGAGCGATGTGGCTTGCGTAAGCCGTGCGGTGCAGATGATTCATCACGGTGAGGCTGATGTACTTATGAAGGGATTGGTATCTACCGATAAATATATGAGGGGAATACTCAACAAGGAGAATGGCCTAGTTCCGCCTAAGGCGACACTTAGTCACGTCACAATATTTGAAATTCCAACTTATCATAAGTTGTTAATTATGAGTGATGCTGCAATATTGGTGCAGCCTAACCTATCGCAAAAGGTGGAGCAGACTATATACGTAAGAGATGTAGCACACGCACTTGGTATTGACACTCCTAAGATTGCGCTTCTATCGGCTACCGAGCAAGTTCTTCCTTCGATTCAGTCGTGTTATGATGCTGCAATTGTATCGACTATGGCGACTCGTGGACAAATCACAGGGTGTATTGTTGATGGACCTCTAGCTTTTGACGTAGCTATTGATCAGGAGGCAGTACAGATTAAGAGATTAAATTCGCCTGTTCAGGGTGATGCTGACGGTCTGATATTCCCGTCACTTGAATCTGGGAATATATTCTTCAAATCGGCTACTAAACTAATGAATGCTAAGGTTGCGGCAATGGTTGTTGGGGCTAAGGTGCCGTGTGTGCTTACTTCGAGAGGTGATAGTGAGCAGAGTAAACTTTACTCTATTGCACTAGCTGCACTTACTGCTAAGTAGCAGAAGATTCGACTATGAGTAAAAAAAAGATATTCTCTAACACCAACGTCATTATTGCCATTGTTACTATATTTACACTGTGGCTTAGTTTTGGCGATCAGGACAATTTCCTTGCCCTGAGGAGTGTGGATCGACAAATAGCCGCAAAGGAGAAAGAGAAATCTAGATATATTGAGTTGATACGGCTTGATAGTGTTATAATTACAGGTATAAAGGATTCGGCATTTGTTGAAAAATACGCAAGGGAACATTTTTTCTATAAAGCTCCTAACGAAACCATATATCTCATTGATGAGAATTAACCTTAATACTCTTTCGATACAAAAATATGAGCGTGTCTAAAAAACATTTTTATACCCACTCATACACAAAAGAGGATGTTTCGATTGAATTCGAGACATCCTCTTATGTTTTGTGCCTTCGATGAGTTACTATACCTCTATGAGCATAAGCTCTTTAAGGTATCTCCAACTCTTCTCTAAGCTCTCTATATCAAGCCTTTCGCTAGGAGAGTGCACATCACGTAGTGTAGGTCCTATTGAGATTATATCGAGTTCGGGATATTTAGTTAGAAATAGTCCACACTCAAGCCCTGCGTGGATAGCCTTTACCTTGGCTTCAACACCAAACATACGTTGATAGAGTTCTGCCGAGGCTTGCACAAATGGTGATGATGGGTTTGGTTTCCATCCCGGATAGCCATCAGAGTGGCGCACCTTTGCTCCCGATAGTTCAAAGATTGCTGCCATAGATGCTGCTAAGGCATCACGTGCACTCTGAACCGAACTTCTCTGTGAGCTGACTACTTGTAGTGTATCACCTGAAACCTTTATAGAGGCTAGATTGGTAGATGTTTCGACAAGTCCCGGCATCGAAGAGCTATACTCAATAACTCCATTCTGCACTCCTAGTACAGCTGTCAATAGTCGTGCTGTAAATTTACGTGAGAATGCACTATCTAATACCCTTGCATCAACATAATAGCCATCATCCTCACTACAAAGCATCTCGATGGTCATTGATGGTTCGGCAATAGAGAACTCCTCGCATATATCCTCGGCAAGTGAGCGGAATTGCATAAGTGCTTTTGCAATACTTTCGACTTCCGAAGGTAGCGCAACAACTGCCATAGCCTCACGAGCAATAGCATTACGCAAATTACCGCCATCAATAGTACAAACCTTAGCATTAGCCTCCTTGACCAATAATCTAAGCATAAGAGCTAGCACTCTATTAGCATTAGCTCTACCTTTATTAATATCGTCTCCAGAATGTCCTCCCTTTAGTCCTCCTACTTGTACCTTAAAGAAGTCATACTTAGAGTTCTTAATCGATTTTCGTTCAATATCGTAATCTGCTATTGTATCAATACCACCTGCACAACCTATAAAGATTTCACCCTCATCCTCTGAGTCTAGGTTAATCATACGTTTATAGGTTAGCATACCCTCACCTAGATCCATAGCACCTGTAAGTCCCATCTCCTCATCGACAGTAAATAGTGCCTCTATTGCGGGGTGCTTAAGTTCTGGGGTGATAAGCAGTGCCATTTGTAGTGCCATTCCGATACCACAGTCCGCACCTAGTGTAGTACCTCTTGCCTTAACCCATCCATCCTCGATATAAGTATCTATGGGGTCGGTATCGAAGTTGTGGTTTGAGGTAGGTTCCTTTTCGCACACCATATCAACGTGGCTCTGAAGGATCACTGGGGTAAGGTGTTCGCAACCCTCCGAGGCAGCTTTACGAATGACAATATTACCTTTAGGATCCTCCTGAATTTCGAGATTATTCTCTTTAGCAAAGTTACGAAGATACTCTCTGATCTTCTCCTCCTTTTTAGAAGCACGTGGTACTTTAGTGATTTCGTCGAAGATAGCCCATACTACATTAGGCTCTAGATTCTTTATTTCTGACATTTTTTTATATTGTTTTATATGCGTATAAGGTAAAAGTAATAATATTTTTGTGCTTTATCAATTTTTTTCTAATTTTTTTTCTATCTTTGCGCTGCGGGATAAGTCTTTCACGATCAGCTCCCCTTTAATCCTCCAGGGTCGGAAGGCAGCAAAGGTACTAGGGTTGAGCGGTGCGATGAGAGTAGCTTATCCCGTTTTTTTGTATATAAACATTCAAAGTATAGTATAATGAAAAGGCGTAATACACTGCGTGTAGTTCTAGTAATTTTAGTGGTAATTCTTATGGTTTTAGGGTGTTATGCCTATAAGGAATACGCATATAGATATGTAGGGGTTACTGAGCGTTCTACAACTATTCAGATTCACGCTCAACACGGAGCAGTAGATTCTATTGCCACTGTACTCGAAGAGTTGGGGGTTATTCCATCGGCAGAGGAGTTTAAAACAACGGCTAGCGATCGAGGGATTGAGAAACTAATGGTTGGCAACTACCTTATTGGAGAGGGGGAGAGTTATCGCACACTTCTAGCTAAATTAGCATATGGACGAGAGACTCCAGTAAGGGTGACCTTTAATAATATTCGCACATTAGAGCAGCTTTCGGGTGTGCTCGGTCGCCAACTTCACGCCGATTCGCTCGCATTTCTAGGTAGCTTTTTAGCTGAGGCAAAGGCAGGAAGTGGTGCAAATTATATCGCTCGCTTTATCCCTAACACTTACGAATTTTACTGGACAACTTCCCCTGAGGAGTTCTCAGAGAAGATGCTCACTGAATTTAATAAATTCTGGAATGAGCAGCGTACAGCTAAGGCTAAGTCGCTTGGATTTACCCCTGAGGAGATTGTAAATATTGCAGCTATTGTCGATCAGGAGACAAACCTAAAGAGTGAGATGGATGAGGTTGCGGGGGTATATATCAATCGTATAAGGATAGGTATGCCACTTCAAGCTGACCCAACTGTGAAGTTTGCCGTTGGCGACTTTACCATAAAGAGGGTTCTAAATAAACACCTTACTAACCAATCACCATACAATACATATGTACATAAGGGGTTACCGCCGGGTCCTATATGTTCGCCGTCTATTGCTGCGATTGATGCCACACTCTCGTATGGTGGACATAAGTACTTATACTTCTGCGCTAAGGCAGACTTCTCTGGAGCGCACGCATTCGCTACAAATCTCTCAGATCATAATGCAAATGCTAGGGCATACCAACGAGAATTAAATCGTAGGGGGATAAGATAAATTGCCTATGAAGTTAGATTGCAAAGGTATTAAACTCAAAGTACTGGCATAGTACCAAAGCATCTCGAATCTAACTTCTCTTTAGTTGCTCGTAGAGCTTTATACACTCCACAGCCTCTAGTGTATCGTGAACTCGGAGTATGGTGGCTCCACGCTCCAATGCTGCAAAGTTTAGAGCAATAGTGCCAGTCAGAGCATTTTCGGGTAGAGTATCAAGCGATCGCCATATCATACTCTTACGTGAGAGTCCTACGAATAGTGGTAGCCCGTAGCTGTTCAATTCGCCTAGACGAGATAATAGATTAAAATTCTGCTCCACACTCTTCCCAAATCCAAAGCCGGGGTCGAGAACTATATCCTCTAGCCCGTAGTCCTTACCCTTTGCTATTTGTTTGGTAAAGAACTCGCATATTGATTCCACTGTCGGATCGCTACTCATAAGGATATACCTTAACGATAGCGAAGCGACAAGGGGTATCATTTCCATATCGTATTTTCCGCCTTGAATATCATTTACAACAAATTCTCCAAAGGAGTCGTATAGTCTTCTGACAATCTCCGAACGGAAGGTGTCAATTGAGAATTTAGCATCAGAGAACTCTCTTCTAATAACTCTAATGGTATAGAATAATCTAGCATACTCCTGCTCAAGATCCACTTCGGTGTATCCCGGGCGGGTGCTAAATCCACCTATATCGAGGTAGTCACATCCATCGGTTAGTGCACGCTCGGCGGCACGTAAAATTTCCCGTTCTCCATTTACTCTACTACCACTGTAAAATGAATCTGGGGTAGCATTTATTATTGAATAGACTTCGATCTTCGACATAATTATTTTAAATTTGCTTGAAACTTAACTGAGCTTACCGTAACAAAGACTATCCCATAACCAATGGCAACCATCAGTAGACTAATAAGGCTAACATCCCACATAGATAATATTACAGGGTATGGTTCATCACCCATTGCTCCACCAATTCTAAGTAGTTCAGAGTATTGTTGTAGCAGCACTACCCCACTACCCAAGATAATACCCAGAACCACACCAATCACTACTATTCTCATTCCCAGTTCCACGAAAACCCTACGAACCTTTGATTGTGACAATCCAATGGAACGAAGCACAACTGCATCTACTCTCTTCTCAGTTATCATCATAAGTGAACATCCAGATAACGACATCGCTGCAATTAGAGCAACAAATATTAGGACTAGATATATGACAAACTTCTCCGCCTCGATTACACTATATAGGCTCTGCCTCTGTTCATAGCGACTCTCCACCGTAACATCACTCCCTAGAATCGCCTCAACTCTATCTCTTGCCTCTGACATATCAATATTTGGGCGGAGTTCTAGGGTTGAGATTTCGTTGGGCTTGCCCAACAACTTACCTACAACCTCAATGGGCACAAAGATATAGCGTGAGTCAATGGATTCGTCAAGTGTATATGTACCAACGGCAGGAAGTTCTGCTGAGGCGAATACTGGTATTCGTACATTCACAAACGGGAGTTTAGGGATTGGTGTTATTGCGGTAATCTTCAGTTTGTTTTTCTGTGATATTGATAAGCCTAGGTTATAACTTATTGCAGAGCCAACCACTGCACGTGGTTCGCCTGCTCTATTTAACCTCCATTCGCCCTGTTCAACCGTTGTGTAGAGGTCGCTCACAGCACAGTAGTTACTATCTACACCAAATAGCTCCACTACCATACTCTGAGAATCCCACTCCACCACCGCACTACTTCGCAATGTTGAGCTTACCTCCGCAAACTCCTCAATCTGTACTATCTCTGCACTATCGACACTGAAGAACTGCCCACTACTAGGGCGTACTCTTAACTCCGAGTCAAACTTTGAGAAGCGTGAGTGTATCATATCTGTCAAGCCATTCTGTACACTAAGCACTATAACCATAGCTGCTGTGGGCACAAGTATGGCTACGACACTTACAATCGCTACGAGATTTACTAGCGAGTGTGACTTCCTTGAGTGCAGAAACTTTCTAGAGATGTCCCTAAATTTCATTCCTATCGAAAAAAAAGATGTAGAGACGCACTACAATTTTATTAATCTATCAATATTTTCGGCATACTCCATAGAATCATCAACAAAGAATGCTAACTCTGGTACAATTCGTAGTTGTCCCTTGACCTTGCGTCCCAGTGCACCTCTAACTGCCGAAGAAGAGTCCTTGACTCTCTGTACAACTGCCTCACTACGGTCGAAAGGGAATACCGAGAGATAGACCTTGGCTAGTGCCAAATCTGGACTCATTCGCACCTTTGTGACACTTAGCAGCACTCCAGCGGCAAGTGTAGATAGCTCACGAGAGAATATCTCGCTAATATCTCGTTGTATTTGAGCGGCAACTTTCTGTTGGCGCATTGATTCTCCTCTACTTTCCATAGTTCTATATTTATTATTGTGGGGCTATATATACTTAATTCTATTCACTTAAACGATATTTGCTCGATTTATCTCTTCCCCAAAGAGAACTTATACTGCAATCCTACACTCACTCCAATATGGTCGACTGGTGTTCTAAATGGATTACCTACAATACTCTCAGGACCTCGCATTAGGTCTGATAGTTGAATAGTATACCTTCCATCTGCTGTAATGGCAAAGTCTCCAATGGCGATATAGAAGCCTAAACCTGCGGCGATACCATAGTTCCAGTAGTAGTCATTATTTGGATCAAACTCATAAGCTCCCTCGGATTTAATCTCCCCTGTTTCGGTATCGAAGTTCTGCTCATAACTACTTAGAGTGTAGCTTAAAAATGGTCCTGCATTAAGGTATATTCTACTACCTTTATTACCTAGTGGCAGATATGGTTGCCAGAGTATTGGAAGCTCTATTACATCTAGTCTACGGGCGTATGCTGCTGTTCCATCGAATGATTCGAGATAGGCAAAGCCCTTCTGTACGTACTGTAACTCAAACATAATAGTACCAACGTACTTCTGTGCTGGAATATCAAATCGGTATGTAAGTCCAAAGTTCCACAAATCAAATGGAAGGTCAGTACTCTGACGTGCTGGTTCACGGCGAATAAAACCAGTACCCCAACCTGCCCTAAAACCAACAGAGTGATCAATATCTACTGGAGCCCAAGCAGCCTCTAGCGTAGGAACTTCGAGTTCGATATCATCTATAAACTCGGTACTATATTCCGTACTATCGGATTCAGTACTATCGACTTGAGCGGATACCCTCTCATCTATTTCCTGTGCCTGAACACTTGTCACTGTCAGCACTATCAAACCAACCAGAAATATATATCTAAACTTCTTCATACTTATACTCTCTATCCTCTAGAAAACAAACACTTTAAAACAATTCACTTAGTGGTATCTCTTGGGTTACATCCCAATTCTCCTTAGTCTCTATCGGAATGGGTCTTCCTCCCGCATTTCGATAAACCCTCGAACGTTCAGGTTGCTTGCGTTCGGCTAGGTTGCCCGTCGTCCACTGGCCATTTCCATCACTATCCTCAATGATCCGCACATAGTATGTTTCGGGCTTGAGGAAGAGAAAATCTGCGGTTTCACCCGGCTTTACCCCTACCTTACGCTTCTGTAACTTTTGGTTGTCGACAGGTTTATCGCTAGCTCCCTTAATACCCGAACTAGGTATCGACACCAGCTCAACTATATAGCTTACACTATCATCGACAAGTTCAAGCCCTTGGCCATCGAGCTTAATTCTAATGGTTCCGAAATCATCTGGATGGAGTATCGTAAAGCTAGATACTAGAGTATCATTTGTTAGATACTTAATATCCTCAAATACACCCTCGGGTATAGTAAGTTCATACTTAGCACCATACTTCCAGTCAGCTTTAATGAATACTCGTCGCAATCCATCCTGCTCCACACTCACTGGAACATCTGTCTGGGTGGTTTCCACCTCCGCTTCCTCGCCTCGCCTAGCTCCCTTGCTCTTTATCTCCACAAACTCCTTTAAGGTTACCTTTGTCGAGTCAATCGATCGAATAGGATAACTAAATGTCATCTCAATATTATTCTCAGGATTCAGGTTCTGTGAGGCATTGACTTTATAGTCGAGTTTCGGTTTTTCGACCACTACGCTATCTACTGCTAGGCTATCGAACAGTGGCACTGCAAGCCCTAGGGAATCAAGAGCAATAGGGTTATTCCTAATACTATCGGGTAGTGCCTCAATCTTTTTAAGACGCTTCTCTTCTGACTCTTTAGCCGACTTTTCCTCACGTTCCTTACGCTTCGCCTCGGCCTTTTCCTCTTCAGTTGGCTCTACTATTGGCTCAGTAAAGTGAAGCTTAATCTGCTCACGTGTCGGAATAAGATTCATAATGCTATCGTGCTTATTATAGATCATATATCCTGTAATTGAGTCTGGAATAAGCAACTCCTTTGAGGGTGGTGCAATCCAGTATCGGATAGTATCTCCAGTAGCATTACGCTCCTCGATTAACCACTCCGTAGGAATACTATCCAACACCATAGAATCGATTTTCACATCTGGGGCATTAAACTCGAAGTATAGCTCCTCACGCTGTGGATGAGTCTTATTAAGGATAGTTTGTCTACGCTGGGGACTCTCATAGAAGAGGTCAAAGACTACCTGAAGTGAGTCAATATACATCTGTTTCTTTAGCGAGTCATACCCAAAGGAAAAGCCCGGCATATAGAGTGGATTGAATATAGTATCAACAAAACCGACCATATCAACCCCGCTCTCATATTTCTGATTTCCGTTGTTATCTAACATTGCATAGATTTTATAGTCCTTACCCTTGAGTATATCGGCTACAAAGTAGCCTGTACTATCTGTGCGGAATAGTGCCTCTGCACGCTGATTATATAGCACAGAGTCAAGCCCCTTAGTGCTAAAAAGCGAGTCTAACGAAGAGTCGAAGAAAGGTATGAATGCACCGACAATTGTGTCGCCTGTAAATGCATCATAGGTTGCCCCAACCATAATGAGTGAATCTACAAAGTCGCCCGTCGAGAATGTTAATTTCAGATCACTTAGTCGATTGCCCTCGTTATTATCTACAATCGAAGCACCGAAGTCCAGACGATAGGTAGTCTCTGGTTGTAGTGTATCCTGAAAATCTACAATAACGCTTTTGTTTCTAATGGATAGTTGCGCACTCTTCTCCATCTGTGGAGACACAAAAAATAACTTCTGTTGATCCTTAAGTACAACAAACTCATCAAATTCAATCTCCACTCTCTTCCCATTGAAGTTTGTTGAGTAAGGCAGAGGGTACATACCGACAACCTTTGGTGGTATTGAATCCGAAGGTCCGCCACTAGGTGAACGCATTGTTGCACAACTAAATATTGATAGTATCACTGCTGATATTATCACCACACGTATATTGAAAACTCTAGACACTATTCTTATTGAAATATCGGTAAAATTTGTTAATAGAGAACAAAAGTACTAATTTTGCTTCGTAGTTGCAACCAATTAGTGCAATCTCTTAATAATAAAAGCGAACTTTAATCTCAAAAATTGTGCAAAGCGATATAACGATATACAGCGATGGTAGTGCGCTAGGTAATCCGGGTGCTGGTGGATATGGAGTTGTAATGCTCAGTGGGGTTCACCGTAGGGAGATCTCCGAAGGCTTTAGACTCACAACTAACAATCGTATGGAGCTTCTTGGTGCAACGGTCGGGCTTGAGGCTATTAAACGTGACGGGCATAAAGTTACGATATACACTGACTCTAAATACGTCGTGGATGCCATCTCTAAGGGTTGGGTATTTAATTGGGAGAGGGTTAACTATAAGGATAAGAAGAATCCTGATCTATGGCAACGTTTTCTCAGGGCGTATCGCAGGCATCAAGTTCAAATGGTATGGGTTAAAGGTCACGCCGACAATGAGCTAAATAATCGTTGCGATGAGTTAGCAGTGGCAGCTGCAAAGGGGTCACCACACTCGATTGATGTGGGTTATGACTATGCAGGATTATCGAAGTAATCGATTGGTATGGCATATAATGACAACTTGTCGATAGTTTTCGAATGAAAATCACTGAACTATAAATAAATGGAGTAAAATTCCAAGTTTTGCGGTAATTCAGGGTTTTGATACGCTTGTGTCAATAGCACATTATCTTTTCCGTTAGAAAAATGTTTTAAGTATTTTATTTTCTGATATTTAACCTAAAATTCTACATAACACTTTGTTGCTTTATTAGCAATAAAGTATCATTATTATAAAAAACAATTTTAATTACTATATTGAAATTAAGATAAAATGTATAAATTTGTCGCAAGACTATATATGCGTATTCTTAAATATTTTCAAAATACAGACCAAATTATGAGCCTTCCTATAATTCAAAGAGATGAGTGGCTAATACCTGTGGAGGATGAACTTAACCACAGATATAATAGCTATAAGTGGAGACTATCGGAGATAGAGCAACACTCTGGCTCACTTAAGGACTACGCTAATGCTCACCTATACTTTGGCATTCACTACGACCCTTCTAAAAAGGGGTGGTGGATTCGCGAGTGGTTGCCCGGAGCTATTTCGGTTTCAGTCTTCGGAGACTGGAACGACTGGCGTAGGGATGAATACTTCCTTGCGAGGGATGAGTGGAATAACTGGTCTATCTTTATCGAAGATATAAAGGTTGGAGGTAAACTCAAGCACGGAAGCCTTATTAAACTCCACATTAATGGAGCTGATGGTTCAGTACTAGATAGAATACCTGCATATATCCGTAGCGTAGTTCAGGATGAAGAGACTAAAGATTTCTGTGGGCGAGTATGGCGACCTGAAAAACGATTTGACTGGCACGATGATGAATTCTATCTTGAGCTAAATGGCTCGCTTGTAATATATGAGGCGCATATAGGTATGGCGCAAGAGAAAGAGGGAGTTGGAACATACCGTGAGTTTGAAAAGATTATACTGCCACGCATCAAAAAATTGGGGTATAATGCCGTACAACTTATGGCAATAGCTGAACATCCGTACTACGGTAGCTTTGGGTACCACGTCTCAAACTTCTTTGCACCAAGCTCTAGATTCGGCACTCCCGAAGAACTAAAACAGTTAATATGCACTGCCCACTCGATGGGAATTGCCGTTATTATGGATATAGTCCATAGCCACTATGTAAAGAACATAGCCGAGGGGCTTAACCGACTAGATGGTACAGATTCTCTATACTCACCTGCTGGCGAGCGAGGAGATCACCCACACTGGGACAGTAAACTCTTTGATTACGGCAAATATGAGGTTCAACACTTCTTGTTGAGCAACCTAAAGTATTGGTTAGAGGAGTTCCACTTCGATGGCTTCCGCTTTGACGGAGTTAGCTCAATGATATATCACCACCACGGTTACTGTGACTTTATGGATAATTCATATAACGCATACTTTGGTGATGAGGTTGACCGTAAAGCAATTCTATACCTTACCCTAGCCAATAAACTAATTGACGAGGTGAAACCATCGGCAATTACCATCGCCGAGGATGTTAGCGGAATGCCGGGAATGGCACAACCGATCGAAGATGGCGGTATCGGTTTTGACTTTAGGTTAGCAATGGCGGTTCCTGATTTTTGGATCAAGTACCTAAAGGAGATACCTGACGAGCAATGGAATGTGTATGAGATGTGGGATGTGATGAATAGTCGTCTACAAGACGTTAAGTCGATAGCCTACTGCGAGAGCCACGATCAAGCACTCGTTGGCGATAAGACCATTGCCTTTAGACTTATGGACTCTGAGATGTACTGGAAAATGGATCGTGCATCACAAAGCATAGTGATAGATAGGGGTATTGCCCTCCACAAACTCATTAGATTATACACCATTACACTAGCTGGTAATGCATACCTAAACTTTATGGGTAACGAGTTTGGTCACCCTGAGTGGATAGACTTCCCGAGGGAGGGAAATGGCTGGAGTTATCAGTATGCACAACGTAGATGGTCACTTGCCGAGGATGGATTCCTACGCTATAATTACCTTCAATCCTTTGATCAGAGTATGGTAAAGTTGGTACGTCGTCACCACCTACTACGTTCAGGTTATGCCTACAACTTACTCCAAGATCAAGAGAATCAAACTACTGTATTCGAGCAATCTGAACTATTATTTGTCTTTAATTGGCACTCAACAAACTCGATTCTAGATTATGAAATCCCTGTTCCAATGGCTGGGAAGTATCGCCTGATTCTTGATAGCGATGCGGTAGAGTTTGGTGGTTTTGGAAGACTTGACCACTCTGTGGAATACTTTAGCTATAACCGTGAGGGACGTAACTATATTAAGATATACAATATTAATCGTGCTGCTCAAGTCTTTGAACTATTATAATAATAGAGTACTCTAGAGTTTAACGTAGCAGAACGACTGACCTCAATTTGTTAAACAAAAAACAGTGCAAGGCGGCAAACTTTTAGATCGAGAAAGTTTGCCGCCTTACACTGTTTTTCACCTAAAAATCATTCAGCTCAGGCTGTAAAGCAACCTAGTGCAGTACGATAGTACCCTGATAGGTCACTGCTGCCGAGAAGTCAGGAGTAATAGTTAGAAATGCTACTCTAGAGGCTACATTAATTAGAATATGTATATCGAGATTTACATCCTGATCCTCAAATCCTGCACTAAAGCTGGTATTTGAGACATTGTTCAGCTCTGCTGTAACAATAAAATTCACTCCGTCCTTACCCGCTGCCTTAACCGTATAGTCGCTATACTTTATTAGTGCGGCATCAAAATCAATTGCTCTACCCGTCTGAAACTGAAACGGTAGATTAATGTCTAGATCCGTAGGGTAAAAATTTAGGTACAAATTCGTACGATTATACACCATAACTGGATCTTGATACGGTAGTGTATAGCTCGTAGGGTAGAATACAAATGATTGTTCGGCTAGTGCGGCTTTCATCTCGCCCACTGATGCCTCTTCTGCTGCGTGACGCTTTGCTTTGCGTTCCTGTGGCGTGTCGTCGAGAGTACTAGTAGTTGGCGTTGCAAAGGCAAGAGCTGTAAACGATGTAATAACAATAGATAATACGATTAATAGCTTTTTCATAGTTCTTAAAGTTTTTTTGGTTAATTTTACTCCGATGAACCCAAAAACTATGCCATAATTATTACCTCTTTAACATTCCCTCTGCTCGAAACCACTCGATTGCTCTGATAGTACACCCCTCGATATTAGTACTCGGCAGAGATAGTTCCTTGCTTGCCTTTTTACCTGTATAGTTCTCCTTAACGCATATAGCTTTCATATTCAACGAACTTAGCCTAAAGCGAATACCTAACCACCTTACAAAATCGCCGATATACCCCACTCCAACTAACATAAACCTCGGTAGTATCACTATGCACTTTTTAACTCCATCAAGTCGTGAGATTAACTTAAAATAGTCTTTGAGAGAGATATTCTCGCCTGCTAGCAGATAGCGTTGTCCAGCTCTACCATTCTCTATGGCATCACACAGTGCTGCTGCTGCTGCCTCTACATCTACAATATTCTTTACTCCACTACTAGCAAAGACTACACGTTTGCCATAGCCCATCATTATCAGTTCGCCAGACGAGGGTTTAGAGTCATATGGCCCGATCATAAAGCACGGATTTACCACTACACCCTCTATGCCCTCGCTCTGGAATAGTAAGCTCTCTGCCTCAATTTTACTTCTGCCATATAACTGTGTCTTATATATCCTTTCGGCTGGCACATCCTCATTCTCTTTGTAATCACTACTATTGCAACCAACTGTATTAGAGGAACTAACAAATACTACTCGCTTAATACCACACTGCCTAGCAGTTTCTATAACACCTCTAAGCGAGCCGACATTGAAGTTTGCGTAATCAGAGTACTTCAACAGCGATTGATCTGTTATGGCGCATATATGTACAATTGCATCGCACTGATCGGCTGCTCTTCTCATATCCTCTGCATCGAGTACATTACCTATCACTACCTCGCAGTGCTTTGCCCCATCAAGTGTACTATTACTACGCCTCACGATTGCTCTATGATCTATCCCGCGGCTATCGAGAGTTTTCACAACATTTGTTCCTAGAAGCCCATTTGCTCCAGTTATCAATATTTTTTTGTATTTTTGTGCCATTACTTATATATTAAAACGCTACAAATATAGTGAAGAAAATAGATATTATTACCTTAGGGTGTGCAAAAAATCGTGTTGATAGTGAACATATTGCTCAGGCAGTTAGCCTTGGATTCGATATATATTTTGATGACGAGGATATTAACTCACAAGATTTTTACTATGATGTAGTTGTCATAAATACTTGCGGTTTCATATTGGATGCCAAGGAAGAATCCATCAATACTATTTTGATGGCTGCCGAGGCAAAACGAGAGGGCAAGATTGCCAAATTATTTGTCATAGGGTGTCTATCTCAGAGGTATGCCGATGATCTTAGAGTCGAAATTCCTGAGGTTGATAGCTACTTCGGAGCACGTGATTTTAACGAACTTCTTGAGCTACTCAAGGGCGATAGCTCTATAATTGGGCGCAAGATCTCGACCCCTAGGCACACTGCATACTTAAAGATCGCCGAGGGGTGCAACTGGGGCTGTGGCTACTGTGCAATTCCTGCAATTAGAGGAGAGTATCGCTCAGTGCCACTCGAAAAGCTAATCGAAGAGGCTCAGTGGTTAGCCGAGCGTGGAGTTAAAGAACTAATAGTCATTGCACAAGATAGTACATACTACGGTATGGATCTTTATGGCGAGCGTAAACTAGGTACACTACTTAGAGAATTATCTAAAATCGAAAAACTGGAGTGGATACGACTACAATATGCCTATCCAACGGGATTCCCACGAGATGTCATAAAGGTTATGGCAGAGGAACCAAAGGTATGCAACTACCTAGATATACCATTTCAACATATCTCTGATAATCAGCTCAAGACTATGCGTAGGGGTATCACCAAAGCGCAAACTCTAGAGCTTATCGAAGAACTACGACAAAATGTTCCTGATATAGCAATTCGCACGACTCTAATAACGGGATATCCAACAGAAACTCTCGAGGATTTTGAGGAGCTAAAGGACTTTGTACGCACTGCTAAGATCGAACGACTAGGAGTCTTCCCATACTGCGAAGAGGAGGGAACGTACTCTGCTATTAACTTCAATGACTCTATACCACAAGAGGTTAAAGAGGCTCGTGCATCGGAGATTATGGCAATTCAAGAGGAGATTGCCGAAGAGATTTCAGCTAGCAGGATTGGGCATAGACTAAGAGTGCTGATTGATTCGATCCAAGGTGACTTCTTCGTGGCTCGTTCGCAGTGGGATTCAGTTGAGGTTGACGGCGAGGTGCTTATAACCATTCCTGAGGGGATAGAGGACGAAGATAGTTTTATTGGCACCTTTGTCTACGTTGAAGTCACAAGTTCGATTGCTTACGATCTATACGCCAAAATCGTTGACTAAGGCATACTCTTTGCTCTGGCATTTCCAAAATAATCTAAAGTGCTATGAAAAGAGAGATTCCAAAGGTCGAAGCTGGTACACCTGAAGTTAATCCAGAAGAATTTAGAATAGAGATTCAAAGTGATGGTCCATATATTGTCTATGGGCAACCTCCAACACACTGCTATACCATCAAGAACGATGAGCAGGGTAATTCGTGGGACTATGACATCGACACAGTTAACTATATTTCAGATAGTGGCGTTACTGCACTATGTCGCTGTGGTAATTCAAGCAATTCGCCATACTGCGACGGCAGCCATCAAAGAGCAATAGCCGAGGGTATGTGGGACAGTACCTTAACGGCAACTATGCGCCCTGCTCTGGACTTTGCTGAGACTATCGTAGGTCCGGAGTTACTACTCAGTGACAGTGAATCATTGTGCGCATATGCACGGTTTTGTGACGCTAAGGGACGCACTTGGAATCAAGTTGAGCAGAGCGATGACCCTGAAATTAAGGCACTAGCCATTAGAACGTCTATGGCGTGCCCTGCTGGTAGACTCAAGGCGTGGGACAAACACACAGCAGAGCCTTATGAACCTGACTATAAACCCCAACTTGGGCTTATCGAAGATAGAGCACTACGAGTCAGCGGTCCGCTATTTGTAATGGGTGGTATTCCTATTCTTAAGGATAGTGGAGAGGGCTATCAGCCACGCAATAGAGTAACTCTATGTCGGTGTGGGGAATCACGCAATAAACCATACTGCGATGGAACTCACGCTCCTGCACACTACCACGACGGCATTCCTCGTAAGTAAATCACCTACACACTTTAACAGAAGATTGTGGGAGTTCGCAAGAATTCCTACAACTCTTCCTGTGGTTTGAGCACCTTTGCCCTTACCAAAGAGATACGCTGTGAGTTGATTCTATCAATGGTAATTTCAAGTGAATCGGTAACAAACCTTTGCCCTATCTGTGGCATATCCCCTAGGGTAAATAGTATATACCCTGCTAAGGTTTCATACTCCTCGCTAGGCTCTATTACAATGGAGAACTCCTCCTCAAGCTCCTCGATGCTAGCCCTGCCCGATAATAAAAATTCACCTCCTCCTAAGCTCTTACCCACGAAGTGACCTGCATCGTGTTCATCATCAATCTCGCCGAATATCTCCTCCAGAATATCCTCTGTGGTCACAAGTCCAGCCGTCGCCCCAAACTCATCAATTACAATTGCCATAGATCTTTGCAGTCGAATAAACTCCTCCAACAACCCCTTGGCAGATGCGCTACTAGGGACATACAAAGGCTCTCTTAGCATCTCTAGAATTGAGCTAGGCGAGTCAAATAACTGTCGTGAGGAGGCATAACCTATAACTGTGTCTATCGAATCTCTATATATTGGTATTCGTGAGAACTTCGTGGTGATAAATAGTCTCTTGAGTTCATCAATTGATCCCTCTACATCAAATGCCTCAATCTCTACACGAGGTACCATACAGTTACGAACCTTTACATCATTAAAATCTAGTGCATTGGAGAGTATTCGCATCTCATTGTCAAGTGGAGTATCTAGTGTCATCTCCTCCTCGACTAAGCTCTGAAGATCCAGCATATCGAAATTTCGCTGCAACACGCCAGCTTTTACCCTCACACCACATAGCCATAAAAGTGCCGCAGATAAGTACGCACAAAGTTTAATAATAGGGTATAACAATAGGTAGAAGATAGCAGCAGGGACTGCAAATAACTTTAAGAAGAAGTCCGCCGAACCACTCACAACTACTCTCGGTATAAACTCTCCAACAACAACAACAGCTGCCCATAACAAGATCATCAGCACTATAATATTCTCTGTCATAGAGGGATAGAGTAATTGCTTTATCAGTAGCGTAAATATTACTAGTGCAATAGTATTACCGATCAGAACAGTTGCAAGAAAGTTTGATGGGGCACGTCTAAATATATTTGCGCAGTAATTAACCCATCGACTCCTAGAGTCATTAGCAACAATCATTAGCCTATTTGAGGCAATAAAAGCTATCTCTAAAGCCGAGAAGAGCGACGAGAGAATTAGCGCAACGATCGCAACGATTATGGAGGTATTGTCCATTAGAAGATCTGCTATTACGAGGCTTTAGGTTTTGGTGCTTGAAGGAAAACTTGTGGGGATAACTCTTCCTTTGGTTGGGCAATTTCAACTGTATCGGGAGCATTTCTCTCGGTGGAGTCGCTAGCAATATTTACCGTCATCCTTCCCCTAGGATTCTTAAATAGCCATCTATTGAAGCCACCATCTGATTCAAACCCTACACCCACGTGAAGGTCACTCCCCTCCACTACCTTGACTAGTGTATCGGAGTATATCTTATCCTCTTTTTCGTTCCACCATAACTTCTCTGTATAGAGTGTACGCCCTCCAGCATAGTTATGGGCTATGACATTACCCTTAGCTGTCCAGAGTTCGGCATTTTCATCATAGTGGGCGTAATCTGCCACTATATCACTCTCAACAACATATGTACTATCATTAAAGGTCTCAACAAAGATTCCCTTCTCAAATTCGCTTGAGGGATTCTCCGCTAATTCGTAACGTTTCATTAGTTTAGCTGACATACGATAGCTACGCCTACCATCTTTGCTCTCGATACTAATGAGATCCTCTGAGATTTGTGTAGCTTCAGTCTCAGGATCTTTTACCCTGCTCTCAGGTATCACTTCGCTACAACTAACAAACAGTAGTGCAGAGAGGAGTATTGCTCTTCCTCTCTGCACTGCTAAGTATTTAGGCATTGTCTTTGACACTGCTCAAAGAATTTATAAGTTTAATCTTTAGAATAACTTAAGCTACTAGTTACTTGTTCTCTCTAACAGTAGTATTACCCACTAACCAACCACATCTAACAGTATAACTCTGTCCCGGGCTTAGTCCACGCATAAATGTATCCTCTACATTCGGGAAGTTCGATGAGAATGAATAGATAATCTTGTTGATACTATTAATTTGCTCCTCTTCACCCTCAAACATACTTCTAGCCTTAACATAAGCGTCAACCACTAACCAATATGCTGCTTGTTTATCGAAACCTGAACAGTTATTAGCACCCCCTGCGTATGCGCCTGCTAGGAATAGGTATCCATAACCACTATCTGGGTCAAGAGCAATGATTTGCTTAGAGAAGTCCGCTCCTTGTCTATACTGATTAGAGTTGTTAGCAGCATTAGCAGCACGGATAAGAACTGAAAGTTTAAAGCTCTCATCAGTTGTCTTATCTATTGCCTCTTGGAAGTATTTAAGTGCTTCGGTGTACTCGCCTTTCTCCTCATAGATACCACCAAGCATAGTTGCAAGTTCAGCAGTAGGGTCTATATTGTAGTACTTAACAGTAAGGTCGGTCTGGAAGTCAGAGCTACATCCGCTACGGTTAAACATAGCAAGAATCTTCTTAACCAATTCAGCATCATCTGGATTAGCTTCATATTGAGGTTTGTAGATAGCCTCAAGGTTCTCGCACGATGCCGCACCACTGCTAGCAAATAGACTTGCAATAACATCCTGAGCATCTCTATCCTCCTGTGTAACATCACCCGACTCTAGTGCCTCGTTGATATAACCAAAGTCTGCAATATACTCCTCTGGAGTAATATCATTTAGGGAGTAGCTATCTGTAAGTGAATTGAAATAGACGATACAAAGTTGTGGGTCAATATTCGCCTTACCTACTTCGATTGCCTTTTTAAATAGGTTTACTGCACGCTCTCTATCTGTCTTATTATTCTCGTGGAAGATAAGTGCTTTTTGAGTGTGTAGGTAGTTCTCGCCATACTTAGCGTGATCACCGAAGAATTCAATACGCTTATCAAGAAGATATAGCATACTATCTAGGTACAGATTTCTATCGTCTTTCGATCTCGATCTTGCCATCTTCACACGGTAAATATCACCACCCTTAATATACACATTAAGCGAAGCCTTTGGAGCACCTGCAATAATATCGTGCATATAGTCAAGTGCTTCGTCATATGCCTTGGTCATATATGCGTCATTGAAGTAATTTAGCAATTTAATGTTCTGCTCTCTTTGTTCAGGTGTATCACCATACTTTGCATAAGCAGGGTCACTGAAGTCCTGCGCTTGTAGGCTAGCTGCACTAGCTACTAGTGCTACTGCTAACATTAGTATTTTTTTCATAGTCTTTAATTGGTTAAAAGAAATTTATATTTTATATTATTTTAGTCAAATTTACGCTTCACAAACCACATATCATCGCCACCAAATAGCGTAAAACCAACAAATACTCTAAATTGTTGCTCCTTCAATGGTAATCCAATAGCTCCCCTCTCTCCATACTCTAACCCTAGGTTCATTGATGTAAAGTTGCGTGATTGCAACGGTACCTCTACCCCTGCACTCACCGACCATTCATCGAGCGAGTTTGACCCTTGTTGAAGGTATGAATTAGCATATCTTGCTCCTGCTTTATATGTAATTCGATCAAAGAATGAGCGGATACTATTCCTATCTGGGGTATATTGGAATCCTAGACGATAGTCAGTCATCGCCACTAGGTTAATATCGCTCGGAGTCTCAAATGCTCCACTCCAGTCTTGATAGTGAAAGTCAAAACCTACACCTAACTTTGGAGAGCTAAAATATACACCTGCCGACAACTTTTCTGGAATTACCATATCGAACTTCCCTTCGCTGTACTTCACAGTATCATATAGTTGTGAACTTGCTGTTGTTGAGAGCAACTCTCTATCGAGCGGACTATTGGTGGCAGGGCTATACGTTGCACCGACATTAATGTAAGATGCTACACCTACTCTGACTTGATATTGAGCCGCAACGGTGTACCTTAGGGTGTTAATTGTTAGATCCTCGGTAGTTGTAAGTGAGCGGAGGCTAATAGGCTCCAAAAGCGATAGTAATTCAGTATTCCACACTCTGCTTATTGAGCCAAAGTCATAGTGCATAGTCGCACCAATGCTTAACCCCGGTAGCGGTCGCCAACCTAACGAAACGCTTAACTCCGAGACTCCTCCGTCTCCGTAGTATGAATAGATAGCTCGCCCAACTGATTCGATTATATCGGGATTATTATTCACCAGCATAGTATTATAACCTACTCCACTAAGGGGGGTGAGTGTCACTCCAAATCCTAGATATTTGGCAAGTGGTACTGCAAAGGCAAGTGAGTGTAAGTCTATACTGTTGTATGCGTTATTAACACCATTTAACTGCTGATAGTAGTTATTGCTTGCCATCTCGAAGTTAAATATTGCTGTGCGCTGTGGGATGGCACTAAGTGCCGCTGGGTTGAGGTAGTTAAATTCAAATCCATCACGAACTGCAACTCCGATACCTCCCATCGAACGAGAGGATATATTCCCTGAGGGAAATATATCTCCGATCCCGTACATAGTATAGGGCGAGTAAGCGGATAGAGATGACTCTACCTGTGCATTTGCGCCAAAGCTAACTACAATAAGCGATAATATTACTATAACTCTTCTAAACATATTCTCTTAAGTATTGCCCTTAGCCCAGTTAAAGAGGCCTCAGAATCTACAAATATCGACATTTTTATGACTTTTTCAAAAAAAAATGCATTTCCTCCAGTAAAAAATGGCACTTTTTCACAATTTTGTCGCAAATAACCCTCAATTTCATTTACCATCCCACGCACCACACCATAAAAGAGTGCCTCCTTAGTTGTTCTCGGCACATATTCTTGAGAGTAGTTATCATAGAGACTCTCAATCTCACTTTCCGACAACAGTGGTAAACGCTCAGTGAAGTGGTTGAGTGCTTTAAACCGCATAGTAAGCCCCGGCGATATACTCCCCCCTAGAAACTCACCTAAAGTATTAACGTAATCTATTGTTACCGCAGTACCTAAATCGAAGATTATTATATCTTTTTTGGGAAATTTTTCGGCAGCTGCAGCCGCAACTATCAACCTATCAACTCCTAGCGTCTGAGGGCTACCATACAAATTTTTTATAGCAAGAGGAGTTTTATGGCTCATCTCCACCACTTTTGAAACGCCACAACTATGTATTCTCTGAATAAAAGTTGACGACTGCTCTCCACTCGATGCCACTATTGCGGCATCAACACCCCCCTCTCTGGAGGTAAGCAACTCTATATCACAACTCTCAAACGAATCATAGATAGCACTAAAACACATCTCTTTGTCGTGGTATATTGCAACCTTTAACCTGCTATTACCCCTATCTACTACTAAGTATCGCATTGGTGTTCTCTGCCCCCTCTCTACTCTTTAAACAAAACTACTCCCCCTTTAGAGCTTCAAGTTCCTTTTGAAGTTGAGCGATTTGTTTTCTTAATGTTGGCAGCTCTTTGAATACTGCGTATGAACGGTGGAACGACATTGCAGAGTATGCTGGCGAACCGATAACTGTTTCACCCGGTTTATTGAGACTATGGTTAATACCGCTCTGTGAGAGTATCTTTGCTCCATCAGCAATAGTAATATGACCTACTACACCAACTTGACCACCCATCATAACATTATTACCAATCTTTGTCGAACCTGCAATACCTGCTTGGGCAGCGATAACGGTATGCTCACCAATAGTTACATTATGAGCCACTTGCACAAGGTTATCAATCTTAGTTCCAGTTCTTACAACTGTTGAGCCCATTGTCGCTCTATCGATTGTAGCGTTAGCACCAATCTCCACTAGATCCTCGATCACTACATTACCAATCTGAGGAATCTTAGAGTAACTACCATCGCTCTGAGGTGCAAAGCCAAAACCATCTGCTCCAATTATCGCACCACTGTGAATAATAACTCCTTCGCCTAGAACACACTCCTCGTAGATCTTAACCCCCGCAAATAGAGTAGAGCCTGCCCCTATCTTCACCCTCTCGCCCACATAACTCTGTGGATATACCTTAACGCCATCGCCTAGTACAGCACCACTCTCCACCACTGCAAAATCACCTACATAACAATCCTTGCCAATCACCGCATCCTCAGCAACAGAAGCCTTAGAGCTAACTCCCTTACGTTGGGGTTTACTTGCCACATAAAGTTCTAAAAGTTTTGCAAATGAAGCATATGGATTCTCTACCCTAATAAGGGTAGTTGTGATAGCTTGACTTGCTTGAAAATCCTTTGATACTATTACTGCTGTTGCGCTAGTACTATAAAGATACTCCTCGTACTTTGGATTTGAGAGAAAAGCTAGGTCGCCCTCGGCTGCCTCCTCAATCTTGGCAACACCTCTGAGCTTTGCTTCTTTAACTCCCTGAATCTCTCCCTCAAGAAAGGCGGCTACTGCTTCTACTGTAAACTCCATATTATTTTTGCGTTTTTGTTAGTTAAACAACATCTCTTATAAAAATCTCCACGCCACACCCAGAGTCCAAACTCTATTTCCCCCGTTATATAATTTACTTAGCGAGGTAAGCGAAAATTCATATCGTGTATAAATTTCAATGTTATCGGTTAGTGTGTATGCAAGCCCCACTGGGATCGAGAGGTCGAAGGTATGTATATTTGGAACACTTCTACCTCCACTACGTGCTGAACTCAAAAAGTTAAAGCTCACTCCTGCCTCAACATTTAGTCCATCATACAGATATATCTTGGCAAGCGCAGGCACCTTAAAGTAGTCAATATTCACATTTGCGCCATCGCCGATTGCCTCTGGTACTGGCAACGAAGAGTCATTGCCTGAGACATAGCCCTGAAATGAGTACAAAAGCTCTAGTTGCACTGCTAGATTACTAGATATGCGATAGCCTGCTAATCCGCCAAAATTCACTCCAAATTTTGCATCAGAGTTAATTCTATCGCTTACGTCTGTTAAATTTACACCTGCCTTAACTCCGTAGTATATCCCCTGAGCACGTGCTACACTATGCCCCGATACGGTAAGTGCAATGATTACTATTAATACTCTAATGATTCTATTCATAACTTCTATATTTTTAGATTTTCTAAAAGATCATAAATGGCTGTAAAGGTACAATATTTTTAAGTAATACCATATCTAAAGCAAAT
The DNA here is from genome assembly GCA_964371395.1 of uncultured Rikenellaceae bacterium. Classification (GTDB taxonomy): domain Bacteria; phylum Bacteroidota; class Bacteroidia; order Bacteroidales; family Rikenellaceae; genus Mucinivorans. The sequence continues at coordinate 23,865 of CAYJLU010000008.1, forward strand.
AAAAAAAAGAGCATAACTCTCTTTACTCTATACCACCCCTACGAAACACTCTTCCCTGCGGCAATTCAAAGGGATTTAGCTATATCATTTCAACAAAAATCATTTCAACTATTTATAGCGAGTTGCTATCCACTCTACGCTTTGCTCCAGAGTATGGAACTTCATATCGGGAAATTGCGTTAGAATCTTCTTTGATGAGTAACTACTATTTGCATATAACGAAGCGACCATCCTCCCTCTGCCACTCAATCCAAATACTAACCTCGCCACCCACTTAGGTAGTAACATCTTGGGTGCTCTAACTCCAATTGATCGAGCAATAGCACTAGATAGCTCTCTATTAGTTAGGTTATATCCCGAGATAATATACCTCTGCCCCACCACGCTATCTCTCTCTTGAATTAGGCGCACGGCAACACTTGCTACATCTCGTACATCGACATACCCCATCATCGATTTAGTGTAGAACGGTAGCGAATTTCGCACCATTGAGAAGTATCGCTCAATCTGTGCCGAGCTCTCTGCACTAAGCCCCAAAACCACAGATGGATTCAACACAACCACAGGCAATCCCAGTCTACTGGCCCTCCATACAACATTCTCGCTCAAATACTTACTCAGAGCGTATGGAGACAACCTTTCGATATGCATAACCTCACTTCTCTCGTTAATATATCCATCACTTTGACTAGTGCTACCAATAGCTGCAATAGAGCTTAAGTGTATCAGTAGCGTATCTTTACAAGCTCTACGCATAGCAAAACAGAGCGTCTCGACAATATCTACGTTTTGGCGCACCAAGCTATTTGAAGCACCCTCTGAGAGTGAAACAGCAGCCGCACAGTTATATACTACCGTCGGAGCGATACTTAACAATAGGTCGTAAAGTGCATCCTCATCCTCTAACTCCACGCTGTGATAGTTCACTTCACTGTGGTTGACCCCCATTAGCGCACAGAGTGCCTCTAAACGGCTATCGGGCATATCTCCACGAACAATACAATGAACCTCATAGCTCTGCTCTAATAGCAGTTCTGCTACTATATGACTACCTATAAATCCCGTAGCACCAGTAATAAGCACCCTTTCTTTACTCATAATCTATCCCAAAATATCAATAAATGCTCGTCGTGCCCGATATACCTGAGTCTTGACTGTACCCATTGGCAACTCTAACTCCACGCATATCTGTTCATAGCTCATATCTCTCCAAAAGCGTAGCTCAATAATCCTCTGATACATAGGGGACAATCCTTCGATGGCTCGCCTAATACGCAAGTTATCCTCAATCCTCATAAAGCTCTCCTCGGGGTTTGGCTCACGACTCACCACGTCGATCTCTTCGGTGGACTCTTTCATTTGATTTTCTGCCCTACGGTTATAGTCTATCAGTAGGTTCTTGGCAATTGTCACAATCCACCCGCCAAAGTTGTAGAAACTATTGAATTTCTCCAGATTAAAATATGCCTTGATAAATGCCTCTTGGACAATATCGTTACAGAGTTCAGAATCCCCCGTACGCAAACTAACCGATGTATAAAGCATATCACGATACCTATCAAATAACACCTCGAAAGAGCTATCGCACCCCTCAAGTGTCCTCAATATTAGTTTATCATCGGTTAATCTATCTATCTCCATAATTCGCTATTTACTCGAACTCTACGTGATATACTGAGTGCTAGTTCCGTTATTGGGTTAATAAGGTCATAGACCATATATCCAAACAGCAGTCTCTTTTCGCCTACTTTGAGCATAATTCGCTTTACGCTCCACCAAACTATAATCTCTCGAATCAACAGAGCTATCGAAGCCACTATCCAACCCCATTGCCATCCACCCCAAAGCAGTGAGCTTAGTAGCGAAAGTACAATAGAGGCTATAAATACAGCTTTTGTGAAAAGCTCCATAAAGACCTTAAATCTAACCGAGAAGGGGTAAAATTTGAATGAATAAGTCCGATAACGCTGCTCATTCCACCACCACGAAAGCCCACGATATGAGGTCTGCTCCATAGAGCACATAGGACTCAACACTACACTCATATCCACATATTTAGCTGCTTTTTGAATAAATAAATCATCCTCGCCCGTAGATAGTCTTAGGTGGGTAAATCCCTTAAGCCCAAAGAATAGTTTTTTAGTGTAACCAATATTGCTGTATATACCACGATAAGGTCGACCTGTGATTGCACGACTTAGGTATCTAATCGAGGAGTTTAATCTCGATGCTCTGATAAAGAAGTTCGCCTTGCGACTAAAGCCTGTGTAACCTATCACCACCTCATCTCCATTAAATCCTCGTGCCATAAACGACAACCACTTACTCGATTTAGGTGATGCCGTCGGGTCAGCTATCAATATATTTGGGTACTTTGCCGCCTTTATACCTAAGAAAAGTGGTATTTTACGAGAGTGTGGAAATTTCGGATCTTTACGTAATTCAGTAGATCGTAGGTTATTATATCTTTGAGCTAACTCCTCCAGCTCTGTTGCAATTGATAGTCCTCCCCAATCATTGACAACGATTACCTCCCACTCTCCATCATACTTTTGCTCTAGTAGTTTGTATAGTTCACGTCGTATGTACCACTCCTGCCCCTCGTTTACCACTACTATGATTGATATTGCAGGATTAGTTTTTCGATTTTTCGCACCAGTAGGGTTTCTGTGGGTTGCAATAGTGGCATATCCTAGCCATATCCCTATTTGATATAATAGCGTTATAATTAGCGATATATATACTATTTGCTCTAAGAGTGTGAGCCCTAAAAAGAACTGTGCCATAACTGTATGCCTGTGCTGCTGTAAAGAATGTTGTTGCTTTATCGAAAAAAATAGACTACAAATATACTATTTTTTTGTATTTTTGTCGCTATTATATCTATACATAATTGGGTTTACTATCCACTTTTTACAAAATACAGTATGAACTTTACACTGCAACATAGCTCTCAGGGGAGTAGAGCACGAGCTGGGGTACTTAAAACTCCACACGGTGAGATTGAGACTCCAATATTTATGCCAGTTGGCACATTAGGTAGTGTTAAGGGCATATTCCATAAGGAGTTAAAGGAAGATGTCAGAGCGCAGATAATACTAGGAAATACATATCACCTATATCTCCGTCCCGGTTTAGAGGTATTACAAGAGGCGGGAGGATTACACGGATTTTCGGCGTGGGACCGTCCCCTGCTTACAGATAGTGGCGGATTCCAAGTCTTTTCGCTCTCGGGTATTCGTAAGATAAAGGAAGAGGGAGTACGCTTCAGTTCGCATATTGACGGCAGCAAACATCTATTTACGCCTGAGAACGTAATAGATACACAGCGAATAATCGGAGCAGATATTATTATGGCATTCGATGAGTGCCCTCCTAGTACAGCACCAAGGGATTACGCCGCAAAGTCTTTGGAGTTAACCTCACGATGGTTGCGACGCTGCTGGGAGCAGTACCAGAAGAGTGAGTGTCCATACGGATATGAGCAGATGCTCTTTCCTATTGTTCAGGGTTCAGTATTCGAGGAGTTACGCACTAAGTCGTGTCACGATGTGATGCAATACCCTGCCGAGGGCTATGCAATCGGGGGACTTGCGGTTGGGGAACCAGCACCAATAATGTACGAGATGGTAGAGGTGTGCACGGCAATACTACCAGAGGATAGGCCACGCTATTTAATGGGCGTTGGCACTCCAATAAACATACTGGAGGCTATTGAGCGTGGTGTAGATATGTTCGACTGCGTTATGCCAACTCGTAATGGTCGCAATGGAATGATATTTACCTCAGAGGGTATAATTAACATTCGCAATGCTAAGTGGGCAAAGGACTTTTCACCTCTTGATCCTAATGGCACTTCGTTTGTTGATACTACCTACTCTAAGGCATACGTTAGACATTTAGCGGTAGCTGGCGAAATGCTAGCCGCTGAGATATGCTCGCTGCATAACCTCGCTTTCTATCTATGGTTGGTAGGTGAGGCACGTAAGCATATCATAGCTGGAGATTTTGAGAGTTGGAAGGCTGAAATGGTAGTTAAACTTAGCCATAGACTATAAGTAATAAAGTGGGGGTATGAATAGTAAGAAAGGTATATTTGAAACACTTTGGGATTTAGTGCGTCTGAGGATTATCGATAGGTATATTATCGGAAAATTCCTCAAGACTTACTTCTTTGCGCTTGCCATAATTATTTTGGTGATGATCGTCTTCAACACTGTTGAACGAATTGACGATTTCCTTGAGTCAAAAGCTACTTTCTCGCAGATACTTACAGGCTACTACCTCAATTTTATTCCATACTTTGTCAACCAATTCAGTGGACTTTTCACGTTTATTGCCTGTATATTCTTCACCTCGAAGATGGCATATAACACCGAGATTATTGCAATTTTGAGTTCGGCTGTGAGCTATCGACGCTTTGTCTACCCGTACTTTATCTCCGCACTTATTATCACTGCATTCACACTCTCATTAAATCTATTTGTTATTCCTGAGACTAATGCTCGTCAAATTAAGTTTGAGAATGAATATTTATCAAAGAATAACACTAGAAGTTCGACATACGATAAATACATATATAGACAGGTTGCCCCTAATACATTTGCATATATTCGAGACTTTAAGGTCGAGGATAATAAAGCGGGATTCTTTGCACTTGAGACATATTCTGGCGGCAAGGTAATTAGTTCACTTCAGGCGAGTGGTGCAATTTACAACCCCGAGACTAGTAGTTGGAGCGCAACGAGGTACACACATAGAACCTATAATGGTGATAGAGATTCGCTGCTAAAGAGCAATGTACCACTCGACACTGTTATTAACCTTTCGGCAGAGGAGCTTACCAAGGTGGAGGAGTTGGTCAAGACACTAAACTCACAACGGCTCTCCGAATTTATCGAGGCACAATCAGCAAAGGGTTCAGATATGGTTTCGCTATTCGAGATTGAGCAAAGTAGTAGATACGCATATCCAATATCAACCTTTGTATTAACACTCATTGGGCTTGCGCTATCCTCCCGAAAGGTGCGAGGGGGAACGGGGCTACATATTGGACTAGGCATAGGCATTTGCTTCTCTTATGTAATACTAATGCGCTTTGCTGCTGAGTTTGCCAAGAGTGGAGCAGTACCCGCAGATGTGGCAATATGGGCACCCAACATAATATACTTCTTCTTAGGGTTATACCTGTACTATAAAGCTCCAAAATAGTACCATAGGGAAGCGAAGAATTACATATTTTTTTTATAGATACAATTTATGGGACACTATAAGAACTTCCTACAACATATTAAAGATAACTACTCAACCGATGAACTAAAGTTGGTAATCAGGGCTATGCGTAAAGCTCAAGAGCTTAGTAGTGGACGTAAACGATATGACGGCACTCTGATGTTTGATCACTGCCTTAGAACCGCTGAGATAGTCTCAATGGATTTAGGGCTTGGTGTTAGTTCTGTATTAGCGGCACTGCTTCACGAGGCAGCACGAGAGGAACTAATGACTCAATCTCAAATCAATGATGAGTTTGGCAAGAAGTGTGCACAGATACTCGTTGGGATGAACTCTATTTCGAGTGTTGATGCAAAGTTATCGACCCTTCAGGCTGATAACTTCCGAGAGTTAATTATATCATACTCCACAGATGCAAGGGTTCTTTTAATCAAGATTGCCGATAGGCTTGAGGTGATGCGTTCGCTCTCTATGTTCCCAGAGTTAAAGCGCAATAAGAAGTCGTGGGAGACAATACACATTTACGCCCCACTTGCCCATAAGCTAGGACTCTATAATATCAAGACGGAGCTTGAGGATTTATCTTTAATGTACCTCGAAGGCAAAGAGTATCACTCGATTAAGAGGAAACTACAAGAAAGCGAGGAGTCTCGCCAGAAATTTATTGCTCAATTTGTTGAACCACTCAAAAAGAAGTTCACTGAACAGGGATACAGGTTTAAACTCAAGAGTCGTACAAAGTCTATCTATTCGATTTGGAAAAAGATGCGTAAGCAGGGTTTGCCGTTTGAGAAGATCTTTGATATTTTCGCCATACGTATCATAATAGATTGCCCGATTGAGCACGAAAAGATGCAGTGTTGGACTGCATTTTCGGTAGTTACGGACTTCTACACCCCCAATCCAAATAGGATGAGAGATTGGATTTCAATACCTAAATCTAATGGTTATGAGTCACTACACGCTACGGTATTGGATTCGACACACGGTAAGCCACGTTGGGTTGAGGTACAGATTAGAACCGAACGAATGGACGAAGTTGCCGAAAAGGGTGTTGCTGCACACTGGAGGTATAAGGAGCAGAGTGCAGGAACTCTTAGCTCTGAACAGTGGCTAGAGCGTCTACGTTCGATTGTCGATAACTCAACTACGGATATGCCCTCGGTCGATGAATTTGACTTTGCGGTTGGCTCGGCAGAGGTATTTGTCTTTACTCCAAATGGTGATATTAGAAAATTACCAGAGGGAGCCACTGTGCTGGACTACGCATTCGATATACACACCAATTTAGGAGCATCTTGTAGTGGTGCTACTATTAATGGTAAGGCTGTTAGTATCAAGGAGAAGCTAACTAGTGGTGATATTGTAGAGATTAAGAGTTCTAAGAGTCGTAAGGCAAAGGCGGCGTGGTTAAACTATGTAGTTACGGGAAAGGCTAAGAGTAAGATTCGTCAGCTCTTACGTGAGGAGTTAGCAAGTAGTGCAACACTGGGTCGTGAGGAGTTGGAGCGAAAGTTGAAGAACTGGAGGCTATCTACGACTCTGGAAGAGGCTGTGACAATACTCTGTAAGCACTTTAAGGTTAAGACGGGGCTTGAGCTATATGATATGATTGCCGAGGACAGAGCTTCGCTGAGTGAGATAAAGGAGATTATCACTCGTTATATCCAAGAGGGAGTACCTATACAGTTACCAAAGCCTCGAAAGGTACCTCGCAAGGAAGAGGGAACTAAGCGAACCTCAGACGCTCTGATAATAGATAAGAATACAAAGGGCATTGACTATAAGATGGCAATGTGTTGTTCGCCAATATTTGGTGACGATATATTTGGATTTGTCACTATCCATAGCGGTATTACTATCCATAGAGTAGATTGTCCTAACTCCGTAAGGCTCAAACAGAACTTTCCATATAGAATCGTAGAGGCTAAGTGGAGGGAACAGAGTGCAAATAGTGGTGCATTTATCGTGACTATTCGCATTGAGGGTAGCAACTCACAAGGAGTTATGGCGGATATATCCGATGTACTATCTAAGAGGTTGAATCTGAATGTTCGGAGTGTTAATCTAGGGAGTCGTGGTGCTTCATTTAGCGGCGATGTCGTTATTGAGGTCAAGGGCACGCAGGCTGTCGAAATGATACTCCACCACCTCAGAGGCATTAAATCAATTGACAAAGCATATAGATTAAAATAATAATAAATAATAGAATGGCACAAATTGACGACAAGAAGATAATCTTCTCGATGGTAGGGGTTTCAAAGATTCTACCTCACAACAACAAACGTATCCTAAATAACATATACCTTTCGTTCTACTATGGAGCAAAGATAGGTATTATAGGTCTCAACGGCTCTGGAAAATCTACCCTTATGAAGATTATTGCAGGGTTGGACAAGAGTCACGTAGGGGAGGTTGTATTTTCGCCGGGTTACTCGGTGGGATACTTAGAACAGGAACCACAGCTCGATAATTCAAAGACCGTGCGTGAAATTGTAGAGGAGGGCTGTGCAGATGTTGTGGCTATGCTCAAAGAGTATGAGGAGGTAAACCTACGCTTTATGGAGGTGATGAGCGACGAGGAGATGGCGGCACTTATCGAGCGTCAAGGCGAACTCACCGAGATGATTGATAATGCTGGTGGTTGGGAGATTGACCAGAAGTTGAATCGTGCTATGGATGCACTTCGATGCCCTGCTGCCGATCAGAGAGTAGAGGTGCTATCGGGTGGTGAGCGTCGCAGAGTTGCCCTTTGTAGACTTCTACTCCAAGAGCCTGACGTGCTACTACTCGATGAGCCTACTAACCACCTTGATGCTGAGAGTATTGACTGGCTAGAGATGCACCTACAACAGTACAAAGGTACAGTTATCGCCGTAACCCACGACCGCTACTTCCTTGATAATGTTGCGGGTTGGATACTAGAACTTGATCGTGGCGAGGGTATTCCTTGGGAGGGTAACTACTCTAGCTGGCTGGATCAAAAGACCCAACGCCTAGCAATGGAGGAGAAGACCGAGAGTAAACGTAAGAAGACTCTAGAGCGTGAATTAGAGTGGGTAAGGATGGCACCTAAGGCTCGTAGAGCTAAGAGCAAAGCTCGTCTAGCGGCATACGACAAACTCCTAAGCGAGGATAGTGCCTCGAAGGAGGAGAAACTAGAGATTTTCATCCCTAATGGTCCTCGACTCGGCGATATGGTTATCGAGGCAAGGGGTGTAAGCAAGGCTTTTGGCGATAGAGTGCTATACGAAGGGTTAGATTTCAGACTTCCACCAGCTGGTATTGTTGGTGTGATTGGGCCTAATGGTGCAGGTAAAACCACACTATTTAGACTGATTATGGGACTTGACACACCTACATCTGGTGACTTTAATGTTGGTGAGACCGTTAAGATTTCCTATGTTGACCAACAGCACAGATCCATTGACCCAGAGAAGAGCGTATATGAGGTAATATCTGAGAACTCGGAGCTTATTACCCTTGGTAATAGACAGATTAATGCTCGTGGATACTGCTCACGCTTTAACTTTACGGGTGGTGATCAAGAGAAGAAGTGTGGGATACTATCAGGAGGTGAGCGCAATAGACTTCACCTTGCAATGGCACTCAAAGAGGGTGGTAATGTACTGCTACTCGACGAGCCTACAAATGATATTGATGTTAATACACTCCGAGCACTAGAGGAGGGTCTTGAGGGTTTTGCAGGGTGTGCAGTAGTTATCAGCCACGACAGATGGTTCCTCGATAGAATTGCGACTCATATCCTAGCATTCGATGGTAATGGTAATGTTACCTACTACGAGGGAGGATACTCCGACTATGAGGCACATAAACTAGCACAAAGCGGTGACAATGAACCATCAAAGGCAAGGTATCGCAAACTAATGGAGTAAAACGCCATTAGAGACCATTGCAAAACTTATGTTTTGCTCCGCTGAGGATGTTTCGAATTCAATCGAAACATCCTCTTTTGTGTATGAGTGGGTATAAA
>CAYJLU010000009.1:0-29259 GCA_964371395.1 uncultured Rikenellaceae bacterium
TAGAGTTGAATTTAGGCATATTCTGCGAAGTGTACTCGAAGATATCTGCGATAACTTTCATAGAGAATTTTGGTGGATAAATATATGTATTACGCACCATAAATTCCTTAAGAATGTCATTTTGGATAGTACCTGAGAGTTGGTCAAGCGTACATCCCTGCTCCAATCCAGCAACTATATAGAACGCAAGAACTGGAAGTACTGCACCGTTCATAGTCATCGAAACTGACATCTTGTCTAGTGGAATACCGTCGAATAGAACCTTCATATCCTCTACCGAACAGATACTAACACCTGCCTTACCTACGTCACCTACTACACGTGGGTGGTCTGCATCATAGCCACGGTGTGTTGCAAGGTCAAAGGCAACTGATAGTCCCTTCTGTCCAGATGCAAGGTTACGCTTATAGAAGGCATTTGACTCTGCCGCTGTCGAAAAACCTGCATACTGACGGATAGTCCAAGGCCGCATAACGTACATTGTCGAGTATGGTCCACGAAGGAATGGTGCAATACCCGCACCATAGTTTAGGTGCTCCATACCATCAAGGTCTAGCATAGAGTAAACACCCTTAACTGGAATCTGCTCGGCAGAGATCCATACAGGATTCTCCTCAAGACCCTTTGTTGAACAGCTGCCAGTTGACTGCTGTCCATTATATTGTAATTCTGAAAAATTTGCTCTCATTTCTGCTCTTTTGAAATATTAGATTCCTAGTTCTTTTTGGTATGACTTAAGGCTTTCCAGTACATTGTCACGTGCTGAGATAAAGTGGTTAATACCAGCTGCCTCAAGCTCTGCTCTACACTCTGGGTTACCTGCCACAACTACGATGCTCTTGTCTCCTAGTGCCTTTTGAGCCTCTAGCGCAACAGTAGCATAGTCATCGTCAGAGGCACAAATAACCGTGATAGAAGCACCCGCCTCTAATGCAGCCTGTGCGCCCTCTTCCACACTATTGAAGTATGTATTGTCCTGAACCTTGATGCCAGCGCAAGCAAAGAAGTTACAAGCAAACTGTGCCCTAGCCCTCGCAAATGATAGCGAACCACAGGTTAGCATAAATGCTAGTGGAGTCTTCTCGCTTCTATCTGTTGCCATACGTAGTGCCTCGAACTCCTCGGCAGCACGATACGAACGAAGTGCTGTAAACTCTCCATTTGAAGAGCATCCACAACTGCAATTTGAACTTGTGGCAACCTGTGCTAATAACTCAGCACTAACCTCCTCTGTGAAGTTCGGATATTGGTTTGTTCCAAGTAGTATATCACGGCGAGTTGCTATATTTTTTGCTCGTGTAGATGCCTTTGCAGCCACTTGCTCCTGAATATATCCAGCACGAAGTGACGAAAGGTATCCACCCTTACCCTCAACCTCTTTGAATAGTTCCCAAGCCTTAGTCGCTAGAAGGTCGGTAAGAGTCTCGATATAGTATGATCCACCAGCTGGGTCAGCTACCTGCTCTAGGTGGCTCTCCTCCTTAAGTAGGATCTGGGTATTGCGTGCAATGCGTGATGAAAACTCTGATGGTTCTGCATAACAGCTATCAAATGGTAGTACCTCCAGTGAGTCAACACCTGCGATTACCGCACTCATAGACTCAGTAGTGCCACGTAGCATATTCACGTATGGATCATAGATAGTTTGGTTCCAAGCCGAAGTTATAGCGTGTACTCTAGCCTTAGACGAACAACCCCTCGATGGTGAGTAAGATGCTGTGATTGTAGCCCACATCATACGTAGTGCACGGAACTTCGCAATCTCCATAAAGTAGTTCACACCCACTGGCATTGTAAAACGAATTGCTGGAGCTATCTCGTCGATAGTAAGTCCTGCTTCGAGTCCTAGGACAACATATTCGTGTGCCATTGAAAGTGTATAGGCAAGTTGTTGTGCCACATCCGCTCCACAGTTATCGAATAGTACACCACCCACAGATACAATTCTCACTCTCTTGTACTTTGCAGCACGTTTTACAAGAGGAGCAATTGACGCAAGCGCATCACTGCATACTCTTCCCTTCATCGACGCACGCTTTAGTGGATCGATACCAAACGATGCAAATACTCTCTCTGGATCAGCTCCACGAGCATCAAGATAGTCGATGAATAGCTCTGCAACTTTGCGAGCAGCGCATCCTGAGAACGATAACTCGGCAACCTCTATATATATACCTTGAAGTAGTGTCTCAAGGTCAGTAGCCGAAAACTCCTTATCATTGATAATAAAGTTAATCAACTCCGCACCACGATTTAGGTAATCAAGAGCCAATGTATTAGCCTCCTTAGCACATTTAACGGTAATACTTTGCGCTACCTTCCATCCACCGCTAGCCTTAGTACCTCTAACATAAGGGAATTGTCCCGGCTTAGAGCCAAGGAATTTAATCTTTTCGAGGTCTTCTGCACGATAGTACGGACGAACAGCAAATCCCTCTAGGGACTTGTAGACGAGCTTCTTATCGTAATCAGCACCCTTTAAGTCCTTAGCAATAACTGCTTCCCAACTCTGGGTCGACACTTCGGCAAACTCGCCCATCAACTTTGTTGTTTGTGACATTTTAGTTTATTATTTTGTTTTAATTTTTTTAAGCTAAATCAAGGCTCAACTACGTGCCTCACCAGCCTCTTGGCATAATTTGGCAAAAAGTAAACACAAAGTTAATAACTTTTTTGTGACCCAACAAAGTTTTTCCACCGATTTTATCTTTTTATTGATAATTAACACTTTTTTATTAACTTTGTCTAAAGATTTTTGTTTAATTACCCTTAATATTTATCAAACTATGACTACGGTAAAATTAGCACTATATACTGCATTAATAGTCCTCAGCATTAGCTTTGCTAAAGCACAAAATAGTAAGGATGGTGTCGAAATTTCTACAACTGTTCAGCAGCAAAATAACTCTATATCGAGTAAATACCTAGCATTCCAAAATGAAGAGCAGAGGCTTATTACTGAGATCAACTCTCTGAATCAACTTATTTCAGTATCCTCGAAATCTAAGGCTAAGAGATACACAAAGGATGTAATCGACCTGCAGGAGCAACTTGCAGTTGTGCGCAGGATTATGGCTACATTCCCTCAGGAGGTTCGTGATCCAGAGGCATCAGCTCTGCAAGCAGAGATCGAAAAGCAGGAGTTTATGGATGAAATCGAGAGACTAGGCGTTGATCGTGCAGTCAAGGGTCAGGGTGGCTCAGACTATTTCACTTTGAGCACAACTCAAGATGAACCGAAGAGAACAGAGACAGCAGAGACTCCACAGAGAACTGTTACTGAGAGTCAACCTGTCTACCAAATCGTCCTTGCAGTGTCAAGAAAAGATCAATCATCTATGACACACATTACTGGTCTTGACGATATTATGTACACCAGCGAGCAGAACGATACAATTATCTATTACCAAGGATCTTATGACGATCGTGCTCAAGCACAACTAGCACTCGATCAGATCAAAGCCAGTGGGAATTTCCTATACGCATTTATCACCAAGGTCTAGTTACAGCCATTCACTAAGGGCGTAGTACTACGCTTAGTGAGAAGTTTAGTGGTAAGGTATAGTAGTACCTAGATGGCTGAGGTGTTAGTGTCCATCCATCTCGAAAGAATCTATCACTCTGATATCCATATCGCTCAATCCCCTGATTATTTGTTAGATTGGAAATCGTTGCGTATAGTCCCAGCGTGCTACCTCCCGTAAACCTAAACCTATAACCCCCGAATATATCGAGCTGAACTCCACCACTTAGTTTAGACTGTTGTCTTAGCACTTCGTAGTCGTACTCAGAGTCAGTGTACTGTAAAATGCGAGAGCTATACCTCAGTGGCGATGGCACTTCGTATGCTGATGTAAATGCTGTTGCACTTAGCCGCACACTCCAGTTATATCGCTGATAGCTCAACGACACTACCCCAATAGTCTCAGGTGTACCACCAAGGTGTACTCCGTCAAGAAATAGAGTTTCACTCTCAATTAGTATCTTCCCCGTGCTCTGCTCTATTGCCATAGCAGTAGGATTATCGCTGTATCTATTGCTCTGAAGCATAAGTGCACCACTTAACCAAAAGTCGTCTACAAGACGAGCCTCGATAGATGCCTCAAAGCCTGTCCTGATACTTGAGATGTTGTACATAGGATAGTGAACATAGCTGTACAGCATATCATCATAGTGGTTACTCAGAGAAGTACCATTGCTCTGTGAGTAGTAGTACACAGATCCTGTAATATTCAAATCATCCCCCCTATATCGCAGTGTACCACTAAGACTAAGCACTTGAGCGTTCGTTAGATTTGGAGTCATTGCATTGCGATACTCCTCGCTCAGAAATATTGTACTTGAACGTGGTGATAAACTACTAAGTGCGACCGATGCGTCTGCTGTCAGTGAACTAGAGAAGCGATAGTGTGCATCAACCAGTGCTCGCCACTCTAGCCCCGTTTTCACTTCAGAGGCACCTAGCGACCGAGCCGACAAGAAGTTCTCCTTTTCGTAGTAACCAATCCTTTGCGTTATGAGTGTCGATATTGCACCACCAATCGCCAATCGAAATCTATCTTTTTGTAGAGTGTATGTTCCATCAAGATTTAGCTCAAGGTTATTGATTCGATAGTTATATCCAAATATATCACCCGTGGTGACCTTACGATTTGGATCCTGAACATTATTTTGAGTCAACTCCTTTAGATCCCCATCCTGTTCGATGAATGTATCAACATCAAGCCAGTAGTTACCACCCAGTAGCGATGCTATCTGCTTGTAATGATGGTCACTCTGCGCTCTAACGGATACCCCCACTCCAAAATTCTTGTCAGAGAGTCTACTACTTAGAGCCATAAACAGTGGTTTGGTGACTCTATCCTCGATGATATAGTTTGCCCTGCTGCTACCCGTTCCATTTATTCGATATAGCTCCTCGAAGCTCACCTGCGAGATATTTACGTCACTCTTCCACGCCTCACTTATCAATTCAGCCACAAGAGGCGACTCCTGATACGATGGCATATAGGCATAGTAGTCTGGAAGAGGATTTGGCGCACCTTGCCAACTCAGTGCACTGTAACTCTCCTCTCCAAATAGAACTGCAACAGCCGAGTTTATCTCCTTGCCATCTTTTAGTGCTAGTTTATGAGAAGCAATAAATATCGGCTCTTTGCTCCGACGAACATAAGTGCTACGCTGTCGATTACCTTGCATCCCCCACGCAGGATTATATAGATTATTTGAGCTAAGTTCAAAAGCCTCTTTAGTTGAAGCCCTTGCAGTGGCACGCTCCGAGGGGTTAAACAACGCTGTAATATTTAACCTACCACTCTCTTTCATATCTATTGTTGAGCTTAGAGTGAAGTTGTAGTTATCGCTATATACGCCATCCACTAGCAGAGAGTGTCCAAATCGTCTCGAAGCATCAACACTTATTCTAGCGTTTCGGCTTTGAGCAGTGTACCCTATCCCTGCTCTATGAGCATAACTTCGAGAGGACAGTGCTACGCTAGCATTCATTCCTAAGTGTTTGTCCGTAGGGTCAATATAGTCGTATGTACTACCACCAACAGATCGTAGTGCCAAGCTATTATCATAGCTAAAATCCAGCTGACTGACAGATGAACTAGATACTGAATATAGTGCACCAAGGGCTGAGTATGGTATCCTTGATTCCGAGAGCGAGTTAAACTTAATACCATTCACATACTGTGAATTCCAGCCTTGTTCAATCGCTCTGGTTCTGTACCATAGGAACCCTAGAGTAAATGTCTCTACTTGCTTCTGAAAACTGTTGTATGCACTTGTAGGTAGTGGTGTGTGCTCACCATAAAAATCACTTCTCTGCTGCCCATATAGCCAGAGAGATTGCAGAAGTAGAAGAATTATGGAGGTTAAGCACTTCAAGTCAGTATATTTTCTCTCAAATATACTAAAAATATTCGAGATTATCCGTCCTTTAGCTCAGTAAATTTTCCCAAATAGCTCCTCCACCATTTATGTTAAATCTTTGGTAGTTATCTTCGAGATGTTATTTGACCCTTACTTCTTTTGGGCATAGGGCTGCCACTCCTTGACGTATAGTGGTTCGGCGTATGCTAAGTCTGCAAAGTCTTCACTGCAATATTTTTTATAGACATACTCAGCAAGTGATGTTGCCGAGGTAACGATCTCTCTTAACTCTACACACTTGTGCGTTTTGCTCAAAACCTCTAGGCACTTCTCTGCGCCAGAGCCTACGATATATAACTTCTCCGCACTGCTCAAGGTTGTCTCGCCATCTATTATCAGCGGTTTGATTTCGCTCAACTGCTCCCCCTTTGAGCTGTACCTAGCATAGAATACCTCCATACGTCGAGCATCCACCATTGCACATATCTCAGCATCTTCCTCAACCTCTTTGACAAGTTCCTCGACTAGACCTCTAAGCGAATCAACAAGAATAAGTGGCACACCAGCACCATAGCACAACCCCTTTGCAGTAGATAGCCCAATCCTAAGCCCAGTGTACGACCCCGGGCCGCAACTAACTGCCACGGCATCTACACTTTCCCCTGCCATCACAATCTCAATAAAAGGTGCGAGTTGAGTGCTATGCTCACTCCCTGATGTTGCAACCCCTGTGCCCTTTTCGTCATTTATAGTCCGCAGCACTTTGCCATCTTCGGTCATCGCTACTGAGCAGCTTGCTCCACTAGTTTCAATTATTAATATCTTTGCCATCTTTATCTATTATATTTATTATTTTATTCTTAATCGGAGAGTAATATTTTGTATATTTATACAGAGTATTATCAGTTATGGTGCTCTCTATATCACGAAGTGAGTTATAGTATGCACTCTGGTCGTTTCTTTTGCTTTGTGAGTTCTGTGTTGAGCTGTCTATCTCGCTTATTATTTGCTGTTTAAGTAAGTTGCAGACACTCAACAGTATAGTTTTTACGACATTATCCTGCCAGAAATGACCCTGTATCCACAGGTGAGTTTCGCTACTTATAACTCCCATTTTTGCGAGATACTCCTTCGTGCTAGGGATTTTCAGAGCAATATCTGGATGTTGTCTCTCAAGTGTTGCTATTTTTATAGAGACCTGTCGCTCAACATACTTTATGGTTGAACGGCCTCCGTTTTCAATATTTAGATAGTTTATCTTTGCAATATTTTTAAAGTCAGAGAGAGTAATTATCTGATTATTATTACTCTTAGCACAGTAGAAGTACCATAAGAAGAGCGAGTAAATAGCATTTGAATACTCTTTACAGAATTGCTCAAAGTCAAAAATTTCTCGGTCATTTTTTGTCGCCATAGATGCTATTGAGCTAAGTGACGACGGTAGGCAGAGTAGATTTTCGATCGCATATACCTGTGTGTGGATTATATATGGATTGGAGTTCATATCCCTCGACTGGTGAGTCGAGTTTCCTAGTAAGAAATCAAAGTCCGCATCGAGGCAGAGCCAAAGATTTTTGCCGAGTCTATCTCTGAAAGTCAGCGCAACTTTTTTACCCTTAGCTCTATCATCACGAGCAGGTGTTGTGATCTCGAATTTCAGTTTTTTTGCACTATATTCCAGTTCAAATTCACTCAGTAACGCCCGCCAAAAAGCTATATCATCGTACCCCTCGACATATACCACCACAGGGTGCGTCTCCCTCAACGCCCTGCTTGCAGTGATATATTCATCCGAGATATAACTCTCTAGTCTTCTACGTCTTCTGTGTTTCATCTCTATATGTGTTCCACGTGGAACATTTACTCTTTCCTCCTTTTGATCATTATTAATGCCCTTATCTGCTCCTTGCCACTGTCGAATGATCTACCTAGGCGTACCACTTCCCCTCCCTGCTGAACATATCGCTTAATTTGTGGTGGAATAATCGAAGCCTTAGAGTCAGCGTCACGTATCAATAGTGATAGAATATCACGCCTTGAGATTAGTGAGTCGTAGGATGTCGAGAATAGTGGCTTGTGTACAAGTTTTAGCGGATTACGTGGAGTTATCAGTGATTTGTATTCCGAGCGAATATAGAACTTCCTCAGTAACGCAACAATTAAGGATAGAGCAACACGAGAATTTGTCGTCTTAATGTCAATACCCTTCATTAGGAACTCTGCCTCACTGTGAGTATTAAGGTAATTCAGTTGCGCCTCAATCATTAAATCACGAATTATCGCTAATTCATACGGTTTACAGTTGAATATTACATTATTCGCCGCAATAGATTTCTCTAGAATTGGAGTAAACTTACGCCCAAATTCAAAGTACCTAAATAGATATATCTCATCATACTTGCCATTCCTGATTAATGCGCCACAAGAGTGCACATTAACTTGCGCTACCCTGCCCTTTTGACCCTTGTGTAGGGCGAATATGGTTGCTATTCCTGTTCTATCAATCGTATAATATGCCGAGTAATCACCCTTTGTTGCTAGTAGCGTGTGCGACTTACTGTCAATTATGGTGTATGGAAGTTGAACATTTCTAGGGTTAGTGAAGTTTTCATAGTCGCCTCTTTGGAATTCAACGGCTTGTGCAATTTGAATCTTAGCACATATTAGCTTTATTATCTCGGAGTCAGAATGTATTGACTTTATGATTGATGCAGGCAGAGGTCTTGTAATGAGCATCTGTACTTCCTTGTTGCGTTTAGCCAAGAACTCTCTAAATATAAACAACTCCGCACCTTTCCTTATTAGATGTCTTAATGTCCTATATTTAAAGCTATTGCCTGATGATATGAATATTGGCAGTACATCGACACCTGCAAGTTTTGCCAACTTTGCAACATTTTCGTTCCAGCTATAAGATGTAATAGTTGAGTAGGAAACCATCTCTTTCGTTCCAAATATTACCACTACTCCACCATCTCTAAGAAAGTCGATTGCCGCTTTAGTGGTTGCTATTCGTTTAGATACTGGCTCCTCGGAGTTGTACACAGGTAGTATGTACTCCTTTAGTTCAGGAATCTCACCAAATATTTCAGGAAGAAATACTTTAACTTTTTGTCCACAGCTCTCAATTTTTGAGATAGTGAGCATTACGTCAAGCGCACCACTCGAACAGTTCGAGACAATCAGCATTGGTTTTTTCTCACTAATTATCTCTTCGAGTGACTCGCCTCTGATATATACTTGAGGTGATAGTAGTTCAATGAGTGCGCTTGGAAGAGATTTCTTTAGCTTGAGTGCTTCATCATAGAGTGAATTAGCTTCGTCAAGGCGCAGAAGTGCACTAAATGCGCTTCTAAAAGCCTTGCTAAACCTATTGTTAGCAAAGATTCCAAGTTCAGATGTATCTATTATTTTCTTCATAATTCGTGCAATTATTTGAAATGTTCCACGTGGAACACTCTACCTCCCAAAGTGGATTAGCATTACATTTATATCTGAAGGAGAGACACCCGGAATGCGTGATGCCTGCCCAATTGTCTGTGGACATACTTTACTGAGCTTTTGGCGTGACTCAATAGAAAGAGAGGATAGCGAATTGAAATCAAACGACGCAGGAATTGTTAGATTCTCAAGACGACGTAACTTCTCCGCTGATTGCCTCTCACGCTCAATGTATCCGCCATATTTAATTAGAATCTCCACAGATTCAATCTCAGTGATGGAGTACGTACCCTCGTTGATGAAATTGCCTAGGGTCTCTATCGAGTGAGATAGCCCCAAAATAGTAACGTTATTGCGTGAAATTAGCTCAATAATTGGTCTTCTTTGAGTAATATTTGGCTGTTCTAAATTCTCGAAATAGGAAGTTAGTTCACTTGGCGAAACGCTATTCTTACGCAGAAATACCATTAACGCCTCTCGTCTCTCAGCTCTTATCTCTGACTCCTCAAATCGAGCGTCATCTACAAGACCAATACGACGGCCTATTGGAGTTAGTCGCTCCTCGGCATTGTCCTGACGTAGTAGAATACGGTACTCCGCCCTAGAGGTAAACATTCTATATGGCTCATCAACACCCTTGGTCACAAGGTCATCTATGAGAACTCCAATGTATGCCTCGTCACGTCCGAGCACTACCCTACTCTGCCCCTTTTGACTCAAAACAGCGTTAATAGCCGCCATAATACCCTGAGCGGCAGCCTCTTCGTAACCAGTAGTACCATTTATCTGCCCCGCAAAGTATAACCCCTTCACTAACTTAGTTTCAAGTGTGTGGTTGAGTTGAGTCGGAGGGAAAAAATCATACTCAATTGCATAACCAGCCCTATATATCTGTGCATTCTCTAGCCCCTTTATCTTGTTAAGAGCGGCAACCTGTACCTCTAACGGTAGAGATGAAGAGAAGCCATTTAAGTAGTACTCATTAGTAGTTCTACCCTCAGGCTCTAGGAATAGTTGATGCGAATTTTTATCAGCAAATGTTCGTAGTTTATCCTCAATACTAGGGCAATACCTAGGACCAATACCCCGTATAGTACCCGTTAGAAGTGGTGAACGGTCAAAACCAGTACGTAGCGTGTCGTGCACCTCCTCGGAAGTGTAGACAAGGTAGCAAGGCAGTTGATCGCTCACAGGTTTAACGGTGCTAAGGAATGAGAATTGCGATGCATTTTCATCACCCGCTTGCTCCTCCATAACCGAGAAGTCTATGGTGCGACCGTCAATTCTAACAGGTGTACCTGTCTTCATCCTATCACTCTTAAAACCCATCTTTACAAGGCACTCAGTGACACCATAAGATGCACTATCCCCTGCTCTACCCCCCGGAAATTGATTTTCGCCTACGTGCATCAAGCCGCTGAGAAAAGTACCAGCGGTAAGTATTACAGCTTTTGCATTAAATTTAACACCTGTTGCCGTAAGCACGCCAGTAACTGAGTCATTACTCTTTAGAATCTCTACAACCGTATCCTGCCATATTGACAACATCTCCAATGTATCGAGATGCTCTCGCCATAGTCTTGAGAATTGATACTTATCACACTGTGCCCTAGGGCTCCACATAGCAGCCCCCTTGGAACGCCCTAGCATCCTAAACTGAATAGAACTCCTATCAGCTATTATACCCGTCATCCCGCCCAGCGCGTCGATCTCTCTAACAATCTGCCCCTTTGCGACACCCCCAATAGCAGGGTTACAGGACATAGATGCTAACTTCTCCATATCCATAGTAATTAGCAAAGTAGAGGATCCCATCTTAGCCGCTGCCGCTGCTGCCTCACAGCCAGCGTGACCTCCTCCTATAACTATAATATCGTAATTAAATCTCATATACTTTCAATCATTTAATCATATTTGCAAGAAGTTCAAGTGAGCTATCCTCCATCCTTGTCATAACATCTTGATCTGCATCACACATATCATCATAACCGATTAGGTGTAACATTCCGTGGATAATTACACGGTGCAACTCCTCACTATAACTCACCCCATACTCCTTTGCATTACTTTGAATGGTATCGGTGGAGATAAGTAGGTCACCACTGATAATTTCATCCTGATTGTAGCTAAATGTTAGTATGTCCGTGGCATAGTTGTGATTCAGGTATTCAACATTTTTTTGTTGGATGTAACTGTCTGAACAAAAGGCGATTGACACGTCTCCGACCACCCTGTTCTCCCTCTCTACAACTGCCGTAATCCATTGCTTTAACACACGCACTCGTTGTAATTTACGCCCACTATCTATGTCGATAAAATTTATTGCCATATAAGTCAATGTATTATGTTAAATAGAAAAATCTATTATATTGTTCTTAAATTTTCTCTTTAATGCTAAAGAGATTTAAATCTTAAAATTTCACCCACTCCTCAGGATTCACACTCTTCATCTCGTTCCAAATCTCAAAGTGAAGAATACCATCTTCGGAAAGTCTACCAATCGAATCGCCAGCAATTACAATATCACCTCCCTTAACCGAAATCGATTTTAGGTTTGAATATACAGTAAGGTACTGACCGTGACGTACAAGTACAGAAGTTCCCATACCCGCCACCACAAAAACCTTTCTAACCTCGCCACTCGCAACAACTCGAACCTGTGCACCAGCCGTTCCCTTTAGATTCACTCCTCGGTTGTCTATCTTAATTCCAGCTTGTGTCGGATGGTTGTGAACACCGTATGTGTCGACTACCTTGGCTCCTTGTAGAGGTGAACGTAGGTTGCCCTGTGCCCCTTTAAACGAGTTGGAATATGTGTCAAGTAGCTTGATGTCGATCTTGGTATTTCCGTCCCTCTGAGCACGTATTTCAGCCTCTACGGCAAGTAATATCTGCTGTTGAAGCTCCTCTAGCTCTTTGAGTTGTATGCTCTTCTTCGCCGAGAGATCCTTGCTTTGTTGGTTGAGTTTAGACTCTAGTGCCTTAATCTCCTTCTGTTCAAGTGCAATGGATTCAATCGCCTCGACTTCATCGGCTTGTAGTAGTTCGAGCTCTTGGGTGCGAATTGTGATTTGTCGAATCTCTTTACCTAGCTCTCCTTGTGTGAGTTCAATGGTTTGGCTCTGTGCTTTAATATTGCTCAGTAGAATCCTGACCATATGGGCACGATGCGTGTGGAGGTATCTTATCGAATCTGGTACAAGTAGCGACGAACCCTTAAGTAGGTTATCCAAGCGATATAACTCCCTGATGCTTGCCCGATAGGTACTCTTCAGCCCCTCTAGACGCTCCTGATAGTTAGTGGCTGTTTGGCTCTGCGTCTTTGCTTTGGAGTTAAGCGTAGCTATTTGTTTATTAATAGAGCTAAGTATCTCTTTACGTTTGGCTAGTCTTTGAGTGGAGAGTTGAAGTCGTTTCTTTGTATCGCTGCTACTACTTTTGAGTTGAGCAAGTTCCTTATCTATTCGTTTAATTTCGGCTTCAGCAGCTTCACGCTGACTCTTTAGCGCATCTATAACTTGACTCTGAGCATAGCTTAAATTATAGCATAGCAGAATCACTACACTACAAATTAATATTCTAAATCCTTTGCTCTTAGTCATAGTTAATCATCATTAGTTACAATTCTCTTAGCTTTTGGCCGAGCTAGTCGCTCTTGAACTATTGTGTTATCACCCCCTGCCTCTAGTGCTTTTTTCCAGTAGTCTCTAGCTAGAAAATCGTCACCTAGAGCATAGAGTATATCGCCATAGTGAATCAAAACCTCGCCGCTGGGGTTCTCATCAAGTTTCATTACTCTGGACATCAGCAGTTGTGCATCCACATAACGCCCAAGTAAGAATAACACCCACGCCTCTGTATCGAGATACGTTGGATTATCCACTGATAGTTCATTGGCACGTTCTGCCATTTCAAGTGCATCTGGGAGTCTCTTACCAGAGATTGCGAGGTAGTAGGCGTAGTTATTTAGCACAAGGGTATTGTCAGCATTATATTTTAATGCCTTTTTATACGCCGAGAAAGCCTTAGAATTAAGCCCCTCACCGTGGTAAATATCGCCCTTTAGCCCATAGAGAGCGGAGTTTAGCGAATCTGAATTACTCTGCCCGATAATACCATCTAGCTCTCTAAGTGAGGTCTTAGCATCGCCCTTCAGCCAATATGCAATTGCTCTGCTTTGTAAAAATTCAATATCATTGAATGTTTCAGCAGCAAGAGTAGCTACTTCGATGGCTTGGTCAAATTCTTCTCTATATAACTTAATATCGAGAAGGGTTTTATAGACTTCCGAAGAGAATCCCCCACTCTCTACCATTGCTTTATAGTGGCCCTCTGCGCTCTGTATATCACCTATGAATAGTAAGTATCTGCCATAAAGTTCTCGTACTGCTCTATCGTTAGGATGGGCAAGTAGAAGGTTTGAGATAAGGCGTTGAATTTGGTTATAGAATAATCTATAAGGTATAGGGTCAAAGAAGTCCTCCTCGAATGCTTTAATTTTCGCCTCTGGAGATACATTACTGTTTCTAAAGATAGGTTGTAGTGCCTCGATATACCCCTCAGTATTCTTTTGTACTCTATGAAAGTTCGCAAGTGCGGAGTACGCATCAATTGATTCCGAATCAATCTCTATTGCTCTACTATAAAGCCTTAGTGCTTCATTATAGTTACCCGTAGCAGCCATTATCTCGGCAAGCGATAGTATGTAATTTATATTGTCAGGAGAGCTATCTACTAGACGTTGGCGAAATGTTAATAACCCAAAGTAGTCTTTCTGTGATATGTACAACTCGCTATATATCTTCTCGATAGCATCATCAATCCCAAACTTTTGCTCATACTCCCGAGCAAGGGTAAATGCCTCTTCATAACGCTTAAGCTCCTGAAGCAGGGCGATCTCCATAGTATAGTTTTCTCTATCCTTTGGATTCAAAATTCTAGCCTTATTGACAGTCTCAATAGCATTAGCGTACTCTGCTAGTTGAATCTGCAACATTGCATAAAGCTCTAAGTATAGTGAATTATTAGAGTCAATTTTCAGGGCACGCTCAATATAGTCTTTAGCATCCTTAGATTTGCCATCAACATAGGCTATTCTTGATAGGTAGTAGTACGAAGGAGCGTGAGTAGGGTTTAGCTTTACGATGCTCTGGAATGCGGCAATAGCACGTTGATTACTCCCCATTAGCATCTCTGCCACACCGCCTAAAAAGGTGTAGCTTTGCGCCACTTGCGCCTCGGCTTTATAGCTAGAGCCAAGTAAAAATATAGCAGCAAGAAGAGCAATCACCCTACCTCTGCTTATGGAAGAAAATATGTGCATAAACAAAAATACAATAAATCCGTGAGAGCACCCCCTCACCACAAAAAAAATACTTAATCTACCCCCGTCGAGCCAAAGCCACCTTCACCTCTTTGGCTACTGGTTAGTTCCTCGACACTACTCCACTCCACACGCTGATAACTTGCAACCACAGCCTGTGCTATCCTTTCGCCTCTCTCTATAACGAAATCTTCCGTTGAGCTATTATAGAGAATAACACAAATCTCACCACGATAGTCCGAATCAATAGTCCCCGGTGAATTAAGAACTGTTATACCACGCTTTGCGGCTAGGCCACTACGTGGGCGAATCTGCATTTCGTAGCCTTCAGGAATTTCAACATACAGCCCCGTTGGAACGAAAATACGTGCCCCTGCTTCAAGTACAATAGACTCCTCTATGCTTGCCCTTAGATCCATACCCGCAGCTCCCAGAGTTGCATACTCAGGCAATGGAAAACCTGAGCGATTAATAACATTTACTTTCATCTTCTTAACAATTTTAAAATATATGGCGCAAGCCCTTCTCTAACCACAAAGATAGTGCAAAAAATGATAATCAAAATACCATTTATTGCCCACCGCACTAAATCAGCCTGAATTTGAGCACTATATAGCGAGATAGTGTAGATCCCTGCCCCAAGTAATAGGTAAAGTGCTAGTGAGCCGAGGTCGTAGTTTACCTTATAGTACCTCTGCCCAAGTGCATAGCTTAGAACTACCATTGTAAGGGTCGAACCGAGTCTAGCCCACCCCGCACCTATGTATCCCATAGCGGGAATCAACACTAAATTTAGCACCAAGGCTATGGAAATACCACTAATGGTCACAATAATTGCAAATCTAGTCTTATCGGCAACCTTATACCAAAACGAAAGGTTGACCAATATTCCTGCAAGTAGATTAGAGAGTAGCAGTAACGGTAGCACATCCATACCCTGTCTAAATTCAGATCCTAGTATTAGTGCAAATAGGTCTGAGTATAGCATTATGACCAGAAATATTATGATACCCACCGCCGTAAAGTATTTGAGTGCAGCTGCATTAAGTCTCGAAAAATCCTTTTTGGAGAATCGCTGAAGGAAGAATGGCTCCGCTCCAAGCGTGTAAATTTGTCGAAAAATTACCATCAATGCAGCAAGTTTTGCCACAGCAGAGTATATTCCTAACTGCGAATTTGCAATATCATCGGGTAGAATATATACAAGCATCTGCCTATCTATAAAGTCACTTGCCACTCCCATAATACCCGCCACCATTAGTGGTAAACTATAACTTGCTACTCGATATAACACCGCTCTATCAATCGAACGACTCAACATACCTACAATCGAAGGCAAAAGTATCAACAACGATACCCCACTGGCTATTAAGTTGGCGATTAATACCCAGATTGCCGATGAGTTAGCTCCCTCAATATAGCTATAAAACACTATACACAGCAGTACATTAACCACCACTCCCGATATATTTACCACCGTGTACATCACTGCTCTACCCTGCTCCCGAATCATCGACAGTGGTACGGCCGCTATATTGTCAATGAGGATAAGCCCGAACATCACAATGGTCATAGGCGACGGAAATATCACCGCTAGTACTCCACATACTAACAATGAGAATAGCGAAACTGCACTCCATAGCGTTGTGAATAGTCGTTTCTTCTCCTCAAGGCTCTGTGCTGCCCCCGCAAAACGAAAGTAACCCGTGGAGAAACCCATCGTAAGCACAACGTTTACAAATGGAATAATAGCGTACAGTAACGACATATCACCATACACATCACTACTTAGTTCACGTGTCAGAAAGGGGGTAAGTAGATAATTTAAGAACTTGGCAATCGTTGCACTAGCACCATAGATTGCTGTCTGCGAAAATAATTTTTTTAACATACTATCAGGCTATCGAATATTTTTGAATAGTGTGTAGCCAAAGTTAAACTGCACGCCCCAGTTCTTTGTTCCAGTGGTGTATTGCGCATAGGTTAGCGACGCTGGTCCAATAGGAGTTTGGTAGACCAGACTAGCACCAAAGGCAAAGTCCACAAGTTCAGTGAGCCTCTGAGAGGTAATAGGTATAAATCTATCATCCTCAAAGACTATCTCCTGTGGCACAAAGGCGTAGAGGTACGTCTTTACGTATAGTTTATTATCGGAGAGTATGTTAAATATTGGTGTAATACCTCCAGCGATATACGATCGAGAGGCAAACTCCGACATAAACATTGATTCCATCTGAGGTGTAGGGCTGAAACGTGGAGAGATAGCCTCTGTGGCAATTTCAGTACTAAATTTTGGTTGATTTGATATTGTTACATCTAGTAGGTATCCTAGGGTAAATATAGAGCTGAGTGGTAAGTACTGTTCTCGTCTATACTTTAACTCAAACCACCATCTATTTATATTATTCTGAGGCGGAAGGGTAGATAGTGTACCGGGCTCTAGCTGTTCTGTTCCAACAGTATAGCGCAGTGCCAATTTTTCGCTAATACCACTATTGGGATATAGTGGGTAGTTAATTGTATTTGTTTCAAGCGACTGTGTGATGCTAAAGTAGGAAAATTTAGTTATCGTTGGGCTATCCACCGAGGTATATGGAGTGCTATAATATCGAAAGATACTACTCACCCCTAATAGGTCAAGCCTAAGGGCCGAATTACTTAGCACAGGGGTCGAAAGCGTAAGGTTAAGCGCAGTATTCTCTTGGTTAATCAACCGCCAAGCTTTGTTGATATAGTACTGCTTCATATTATCGTTATTGAAGTCCATTCCCTCGTATCTGAAGTTATAGTTAACAAATAGTGGGAATTGGTTGTATATTGAGTGCATACCCCCTAACTTTGCGGCACTGTAAAACATACCGAAGTGCCCCCAGAAGCTGTAATTCGATGCCATAAAGTCTGTATGGCGGTAGTTTAGAGCCACGAATCCTTGGTTGAGTGACGTAGAGGAGATGTTACCTCCGAGCGACACACGCATTGTCGCTTTGGTGGTCATCTCAAGGTGTATGCTAAAGTATCCAGTCTCTTCATTATACTCTACCACGGGGAAGTCAGAGGTAAAGACACCACTTGAAAGCATCCGCATATACCTCTCATAAAAAAAATCATAGGTAAACTTATCCACTTTATTTAACTCAAGTTGCCTACGCACAAAACTCTCTTGCTCCTTAGTGAGTCCATTGATTACCACCTCATCGAATGTAAGTTCTGGGGTAGAGGCTATAAACTCAGAGCGTCTACGCTCTACCTCTTCCTTACTGCGTCTCTTGGTGACACGTCGCTTAATCTCCTCTATCTGTGCCATTGTATCCTCATAGCCTAGAGTCATAATAGTATCTGCGTATTGATAATCGAGTATTCCAAAATCGGGCATTATTCGTTTAATGTTAATATCACGAATAGTATCACGTAGCTCGTAGTTAGTAGGTCGCATTGTAAGGGTCATAATCTGATTGACTATATCGTCTTGACTTGGACGCACCACATTATCAGTACAGATTCCCCCAATAATATTTGAGGGTGAGAACTCTTGGTCGAGAACCTGCCACGGAAAGTTATTGATTACCCCTCCGTCATAGAGCAGCGTAGAGTCCCGAACCAAAGGTTTAAAGACTAAGGGAATGGTCATCGAGGCACGTACCGCAAATGGAAGATTGCCGTTATTGAACGTAACGATTTCACCTTTGTAGGTATCTGTTGCAACACATCTAAATGGAACAAAGAGCCTATCAAAATCATCTCTAGCAGCAGCCGACGGAGCGGATAGTAACTTAGAGAATGCAATATCTAGTAGATAGGGCGAGATAAGGTTTACGGGGAGTTGAAGGTGGCTACGATTTTTTGTTGTATCACGCATAATATTAATGCTAACCATCTCAGAGGTAGGCTCAAAACGGCTATAATAACCACTATATTCATCGGGGATACGACCAGCTAACCACGTCGATACAGAGTCAGTAACAAAGAAGTCCCACATCCTCTGAGGACTCCACCCCGAGGCATATAGAGATGAGATAATCGCCCCCATAGAGGCTCCTGAAACATAGTCAATAGCAATATCATTTTCCTCTAGTGCTTTAATTACCCCTACGTGATAAAGCCCCTTTGCGCCTCCGCCACTTAGAACTAGGGCTACACCACCCTTTTTACTCCTCTCAACCTTGCTAGGCGGAATGCTATGCGCTATATTCACGGCTAGAAAAAGTGACAGTAACATCACAGATAGTTGCTTCATTTTATCGTTGCGTTTGCTAAATTTCAGAAAATGTAGTTGAATTTGGCGTAAATTTAGTAATTTTGGGGCAAAATTAATGCATTCTGACACAAAATACTATTATAAAAGAATATGAAACAGAGAATCGAGGAACTACAACAGCAAATTGCAACCTCAACTGCATCAACACTTCAAGAGGTTGAGTCACTACGTATTGCACTACTAGGGCGTAATGGTAGCGTAACGGCACTAATGGCTGAGTTTTCTGAGTTATCGGGCGAGGATAAGAGGATATATGGGCGTGATGTTAATGCTCTGAAGGGAGCTGCCGCACTTAAGATTAATGAACTTAAGGAGGCTGCCGAAGCTGGTGGAGGTGAGACTAAGGGTGCCGAGGCTCAAATAGATATGACCTTGCCTGCCACTGTTGAGGGTATTGGTTCTCGCCATCCTATTTCGCTTGTCAGAGCGCAGATTCTCGATATTTTCCACCGCATTGGTTTTGTCACAGCCGATGGTCCAGAGATTGAGGACGATTGGCACGTATTTGGCGCGCTAAACTTTCCAGAGAATCACCCTGCTCGTGATATGCAGGATACATTTTTTGTTGACCAAGATATACTTCTAAGAACTCATACCTCTTCTATTCAGGTGCGAGTGATGGAGAATCAGAAACCACCAATTAGGGTAATTTGCCCGGGGAGAGTATTTAGAAATGAGGCTATATCATACCGAGCGCACTGTATTTTCCACCAAATTGAGGGTTTATACATCGACAAAGATGTTAGCTTTGCCGACCTAAAGCAATCTATTGAGTACTTTGCAAAGGAGTGTTTCGGCGAGCAATCACAGATTCGTATGCGTCCATCATACTTTCCATTCACCGAACCATCAGCAGAGGTTGATGTATCGTGTAACCTATGCGGAGGTACAGGTTGTGCGGTGTGTAAGGGCACTGGCTGGTTAGAGATTATGGGTGCAGGAATGGTAGATCCAGCGGTTCTTGAGAGTTGTGGTATAGACCCTGAGGTGTACAGTGGTTTTGCATTCGGTATGGGTGTTGAGCGTATTGCTATGCTTAAATATGGGGTTAAGGATTTAAGACACTACTTTGAGGGTGACCTTAGGTTCTTAGAGCAGTTCAAGCCAATATTCTTATAGCATATTATACATAACAAGATATGTCATTGTCATCTCCACTGAAGATATGTAAGGTACGTGACCCTGAGAATATAGCAGCACTCAGTGCGCTATCTCCTCAGTATCTAGGCTTTGATTTTCGCCCTAATTCACCACACTATATTGGTGAAATTGACGAGGCATTGCTAAGTACACTACCCCCTACTATTCGCAAAATTGGGCTGTTTGAAAGTGAAGAGGCACTCTATATTACCTATATTGCTGGTAAATTTTCGCTCAGCGGTGTTCAAATAGAGGGCGATGTAGCTCCTAGAACTTGCGAGGTTTTGGCTGCCGAGGGCTTAGAGATTATCAAGGTGGTAAGAGATATTAGCGATGTTGAGAAGTACGAGGGGGTATGCAATAGATTTCTGGTGCGAAGTGCAGAGATTCTTTCGAGGTATAGCTCCAAGACACCACTCATTGTTGATGTTGAGATATGGCAAAAGGGTAGTGAACATATAGTTGATATTTCTAGCAGTTTCGAGATAGCAACTGCACTTAAAGACGTGAGAAAGATTGAAAATTTCAGAGAAGATAACCTTTAACTCCACGCCTATTCTATTGGCACCAATGGAGGATGTTACAGATAGATCGTTTCGTTCGCTCTGCAAGGAGTTTGGTGCGGATATGACCTATACTGAGTTTGTGAATTCTGATGCACTCATTCGTAATGCACAGAAGTCGCTTCAGAAGCTATATATAGCCCCAGAGGAGCATCCCATTGGTGCGCAGATATACGGCAATGAGGTGGAGAGTATGGCGCAAAGTGCGGTAATTGCCGAGGCGCAGAATCCAGATCTTATAGATATTAACTTCGGATGTCCGGTACGCAAGATTGCGGGACGTGGAGCTGGTAGTGGTATGATGCGAAATGTGCCACTAATGGTAGAGATTACAGAGAGGGTGGTGCAGAGCGTAAAATTGCCCGTGACAGTCAAAACTCGCCTAGGGTGGGACGATGACTCAAAGAACATAGAGGAGATAGCCCTACGGCTTCAGGATGTGGGTATATCGGCACTTACTATACACGGTCGGACTCGTGCTCAGATGTATAAGGGCGAGGCAGATTGGACGCTTATAGGAAAGATTAAGAACAACCCACTAATCAAGATGCCGATTATAGGCAATGGTGATATTACCTCTGCACGTGGAGCTAAGGAGGCGATTGACCGTTATGGAGTTGATGGGGTAATGGTTGGTCGTGCCACTTTTGGCAGGCCTTGGATTTTTCGTGATATTAAGCACTATATAGCAACGGGCGAGGAGCTATTAGAGCCATCGGTCGAGGAGCGTGTATCAATAGCTCGTCGCCACCTAGAGTTGTCAATTGAGGCTAAGGGCGAGAAGGTAGGGGTGTTGGAGATGCGCCGCCACTTCAGCTGTTATTTCAAAGGTTTTCCAGACTTCAAGGATGTGCGTATTCGCCTAGTGACACTCCCAACAGCGGAGGAGTTAATGCCTGTATTCGACGAGATTCTCGATAGATACAGCAACTATGATGCAACAGCACTACCACCAGTTAGCCTATATTAGCTCCCCCACTTCCCCTTTGTTTCTAAAGTTACTTATTATGTAGGTTCACTTTGGATAAGCCACCAAAGTGAACCTAGTGTTGTACTACTCTTCTTGGTACCACGAAGCGTACATAACATAGTCATTGGCAATGCGCTCCACTATATCACGGCTCTGCTCAGGAGATATATCCTTTACCTTCTTCGCTGGTACACCTGCATATATAGAGTTTGGCTCCAGCACGCTACCAGATAGCACTAGCGCACCAGCAGCCACTATTGTGCCACGCTGAACAACAGCATTATCAAGCACCGTTGCATTGATACCTATAAGGCAATTATCCTCAATCGTAGCCCCGTGAACCACCGCACCGTGGCCTAGAGATACATTATTGCCTATAATAGCCACACTGCGCTCATAGAGCGTATGGACAGATGCTCCATCTTGAACGTTTACCTTATTTCCCAGCGTTATGGTATTAACATCCCCACGAAGAACTGCACCATACCATATCGAACAGTCATCGCCCATAGTAACATCGCCTAAAACAGCCGCTGTCTCAGCTAAAAAACAGTTCTCTCCCATCTTTGGGGTCTTACCTCTAAGTGTTCTAACTATTGCCATATTTATTATTTTTTTCTAGAATTTAAAGCCTACGCCAATATCACTTTGTAAGCCTCTATTGGCAATGATAAGTGGCTCAAAGTACACAAAAAACTTTCCACCGAGCCTAATACCTATAAGATTCAGATATGGCAGTATAGTAGTGTTACCTCGCTCAATAATATTAAGATAGGTTTTCTGGTAGAGAGGTGAGTATGCTGTATCGGTAATGGTGTACCCAGCTGCGCTATATAGCGAAATCCAACTCCTGTTGAACCAACTATAACGTGCATATAATCCTAATGAAAGCTGACGAGCATTGATGGTGTAGGGTGAAGTAAATCCAATAGAGTGTGAAAATTCACTCTCCCCCTCAGCAAATCTCGCCGAGAATGAAGCCCCAAGCTCCAAGAATTCAAGTATTCGATAGGAGTAGTCAATCGATAGAGTAGGGTTTACTGTCTCTCTGTACACATCGTAGTTAAATAGCGAAGAGTTAGATAGACTAATCCCAAAGCGTACTTGATGGCGTGTGGACATTAATTCATCTTTCTGTCTCTGTATATTCTCCTGTTTCTGGAGCCACCAATTTATCAGTTCTTCATTCCTGTTTGGTTCGTGGCTATATGCACTTAGGTTAAGTAGTGCAATGGCAAGGCATAATATCACTCGTTTCATATTTGTTATTCAATCTTTAATCAATTAAAACTTATACCCTACCCCAGCATTTAGCCAAACGCCTCTGTAACCAAAGGTTAGAGGCTCAATGAAGCCAAAGAGCTTACCTCCGACCTTAAAGCCAACAGGCGTAAAGTCAATATGGGTTATTGTATAACTTCTGCTAGAGCTTTGCCCTGTACCACTAGGAGTGGTTGTGGTAGTGACAATACGATTGCCCAAACCAAGGGTTGTATAGATAGAGAATAGCTTACGATTATACCAAGAATACCTAGCAAATACTCCAAATGCTATATCAAAGAATGAGTTATATTCCTTTAAAGTCTGGTTATAGTATGAATGAGGCATATATACGTCAATATACTGATTATAGCTCCCAAACTGAGTGTACGCTGTTACACCTACCTCAAAGAAATCAATAGCTCTATAAGAATATTCTAGCCACATTGATGGACTCCGTGATATAGTCTCTTTGTATGTTGAGTAGTAGTAATAGTCACTCTCGGTTATGGGAAGGTAGTTGCCAAAACCAAATCCCAGACGGATTTGGTGGCGAGTGTTCATTAATTCCTTACGTATTTGGTCTATTTCAAATTGACGTTGAGCGTGATATTCGGCAATGACACTTCCAAGTGTTGCATTGCTATCTATCTGATAGCTGCTAGTTGTATCGTGCTGACTCCACGCCGAAAGAGTCGATATTAGCACTATTAGAGTAGTAAGTATTCGTTTCATAACTCGTAAAAAAAGTGTATAGTCTTAGAACTTAAAGCCCACTCCAAAGTTGAAGAATGCTCTGTGTGTATTAAGGTTCAGAGGTTCAACATAACCAAATAGTCGCCCCCCGAATCTCACCCCTATCGGACATACCGATAGGGTAGAGGTAACGTTATCGACTTTATCATACTTATGTGGTTCGGAAACATTATATGGGGTATAGTCAATTGAATTCACATCTAATCCCAAAGAACTATACAGTGATACCCACTTGAAATTCAACCAAGCATAACGTGCAAACACACCTAGAGTGTAAATATCAGTCTTTAGGTCGTAGGAGTGCGTCAGGTCAAAGGCGTAGTAGTGAGACACCCGAGAGTCATAACTAGAGTTCGTAAAGCGTGCGCCAACCTCTAGAAAATCAACAACTCGATAACTATAACTAACACTTAGTGCAATAGTATGACTTATAATTTCACTCCCAAATACGTTATAGAGTGGAACATCCCAAGAGGTCAATCCTATGCCTGCTTCCACTTGGTGACGAGTCTGTTGAAGCTCAAGTTTTAGTGCCATACGTTTGGCAATACGCTCATCTTCGGTCAAACTCTGACCATAAGTACTTGAAATTAATAATACCCCTACAATTAGAATCGATAATAGTCTTTTCATCTTAACAGTCTTTATTTAGTTATAATAAACTTTATTACTCGATTTTATTGTAGAGCAATCTACAATAAAAATTGCAAATCTTCGCCCGAGGCTATCTCACGTGGAGCCTCTCCGTGCTTGAAGATACGTAGAGTTCGTGAGCCTATATGCTCTAACTTATCGCCTTCGAGTCGTAACATACAACCCTCACGTAAACCTACAACGTAGGTACCACGGTTCATTGCTAAGAACTCTTCGATGCGTTGTTCACGAGTTTCGCCTGCGTGTCCATCTGGGTGCGCATCAAGGTAGTGTGGGTTAATCTGGAATGGAATCAGCCCTAACGACTTGAATGACTGAGGTTCGACTATTGGCATATCGTTTGTAGTGTATAGTCCCGGACAGCTCATATTGCTACCTGCTGACCAACCGATATATGGCACACCCTCTGCTACTCGCTCCTTAATAGGAGTAATTACTCCATAATCCTGCATATACTTTAGAAGCGAAAAGGTGTTTCCCCCTCCAACTACTATTGCCTCTGCCTCACGCACTGCCTCGGCTGGATTTGCCTTTAGGTGGATACCCTCAACCTCTATGCCTATCTCGGCAAAGCGTGCGGCTACCTTCGCCTCATATTCATTCCAGCATAGTGTTACACCAGCATACGGTATAAATAGCACTTTCTTAACGCCCTTTGAGCTAAGAAATTCACGGATATTCTCCTTTGGGTACTCTAGGTATGCCTCTCCAGCGTTGGTTGAGTTTGAAATAAGTAATAGATTCATCACTGTATATTTTTATGGTTAATGTTTTATATATTTTCTCTTAAATACACACAAATATACAATTTATTTTTAGGATTATCCAATAATCATTAAATTGTTACAAGTGGATCTATCAAATAGCAATAGAGGCTCTCTTTAATCACTAAGTAATTAAAGAGCAACCTCTATCAACGCTCTCAATAGCGGAGCAAAACATAAGTTTTGCAATGGTCTCAATTTACTATTGCCACGATCTTAATCTCGGCTATGGGGAGTCGTGGATCATTGAGAATCAAACGCACCCAAGCAGAATCATATCCACTGTACTTTGCGTTATAGCGTATCGTTATAGTCGCACTATCCCCCACGGGTATAACCCTGCGGCTAATCTCAGAATCTATCATCATTGAGGACTCTAGCCCATATACACTCAAGTCGGAGTGCCCTTGATTGAATAGTTTAACTTTTAGTTCTTTGGTGTCACCCTCCTTTAGTTCGTCTAGTCTTATGTAGTGCTGTTCCAGTTTAGCCTCAGGCATCCTCATTAACGTCTCATCGCTGAGTGTCGAGAAGTTAGCAATTCCTACTCCTGCAAATGTAATCTTTTCTGCTCGCTTTTCACCGTTTACATTAAGAAGAAAATTGTGAGAAAACGAACCATAACTATCTGCCGAAACCTTAAAGCGTAATATAATCGAACCCCTTGGCACTATTATACTACGACTCGAGATTAGTTCGACACCTTTAGGCATAATATCAGGGTCTACATCAACGGAAATTACAGAGATAGTGCTGCTGTTTGCTACCCCTACCTCTACGATTTGAGAACCACCTATTGGCACTCGTAGTGCTGTGACTGCAAATTTATCGATACGTGCATTACCGCCGATCGAGAATGGAAATTCCTCCTCAAGGGTGCGCACTCGTGGCTCTACAATCGCCTCTATACGTAGTATTATATTCTCACCATTACTCTTAATGAGAATTTGTTTGGAGTTTCTCCCCGGTCTGTCCATCGGATCGAATGTGACGGTTAACTCTGCACTCTGCCCCTTTAGTAGTGGCTCTTTTGAGTAGATAGGTGTAGTACACCCACAAGAGGTCTCCACGCCTATAATAACAAATGGTATCTCTGAGATATTGGTGTAGTTAAACGTATGTGTAACTGCCCCGCCATCCTCTGCCACTACACCAAAATCAAAGGTTTTAGAGTCAAACTCTACGACCTGTGCCGTAGCAGTCAGTGGTAATAAGGCTAAAATAACGGTTAATAATCTCAACATATCAAAAAATATTTAAAGGTTAATAACTCCCGAACCTACAAGTACATCTCCTAAGTACCAAGATGCAAACTGTCCTGCTGTAATACCTCTCTGAGGTTCGTCAAATAGAATATACCCGCCATCCTCACTTAGCTCAAGTGTGGCAGCTTGTAGTGGTTGACGGTATCTAATCCTTACGTCGTACCTGCCCTCGGATCTAGAGTCTGGATTAATAAAGTGCACCTCCTCTGGGCGCATATATAGCCCCTTGCGGTATAGCCCCGGATGGCTATCTCCCTCACCTACATATATCGTATTGTTAGTGACATCTATGGCGATAACAAAGAGAGGCTCGATATGCCCACCGATGCCTAAGCCCTTGCGTTGTCCAATAGTGTAGAAGTGCGCTCCGTTATGCTCCCCTACCTTCTTGCCCATCTCGGGGTTATAGGTATATGGCTCATAGAGTGATTTCTTTAGCCCATACACCTCACAATCCCTAGGGATCTCTATAATATCGCCCTTTATTACCTTTAGTTTCTGTTGCAGGAATATAGGTAGGTCAACCTTGCCCACAAAGCATATCCCTTGAGAGTCCTTGCGAGTGGCTGTTGCAAGCCCTTGATTAGCGGCAATATCACGCACCTCTGCCTTCTGAAGCTCACCAATAGGAAATAGTGCATAGCTTAACTGCTCTTGATTTAATTGACACAGAAAGTAGCTTTGATCCTTGCCTCTATCAAGCCCCGATAGCAGATAAAACCCATTGCTATTCTCAGCCACACGGCAGTAGTGTCCAGTTGCGACCTTTTCGGCACCTAGCTCTAGAGCCTTTTTGAGAAACACATCGAACTTTATCTCACGGTTACATAGCACATCAGGGTTCGGAGTTCGTCCCTTCTCATACTCCGAAAACATATACTCAACAACCCTTGCTCGATACTCCGAACTTAGGTCAATTTCGTGAAACTCAATACCTAACTTTTGGGCAGTAAGACGTGCAAATAACCTATCATCCTCCCACGGACAATCACCAGCAAGAGTGCCAGTTGTGTCGTGCCAATTACGCATAAATAGCCCGATTACCTCGTGACCTGCCTCCTTGAGTAGATAAGCTGCAACTGAGCTATCCACACCCCCTGAAATACCTACTACTACTTTCATCTATTGTTCACTAAAATTCTGTTCTATAAATCTACGATGGTACGGTACATCAACTGCTAGGCTCTCGGCTAGCTCTATGATGTAACCTCCAAAAATTTCACACTCGGTAGCTCGTCCCGCTCTAACATCTTGCGCCATAGAGCTATAATCTTCCGAAGATAGAGTTAGTAGCAACTCCATAGCCTTTGGTGCTAGCTCGTCCGCTCGCTTAATCCCTACGGCACTTGCAACCCTAGATGCCTCTTCCATTAAAGCTCTACATAGCTCTAAATCCTCTTCACTTGCCCTTAATTCACCATAACTCAAACCTCCACGTTGAGCAGTGGTCTGATTGAGTCCGATATTGATAACTAGTTTCTGCCACTGTTCACGTACCATATCTTCTTCCACTCTATACTTTATTTCTGCGGTATCAAAGAGCTTCTCAATCCACTCATTATGTTCTATGACGGTACGATACCTTCCTGATTGCTCAACACTATTGTTCTCTCTAACGGCAGTTGTACCTATAAAAAAGCCACGTAATACCCTCTGATTGCCATATCTCCTCTGACAGTACTCATAGGGCATAATACCATTAAGCAGCGGTAGGATTAGTGTCTTATCACTTACAATTGGTTCAATAAGGTTGAGTGCACCTGGAAGCCCATCCCATTTAGTTGTAATAATCACTAAGTCAGCTGAGGTGTCTCCATCTTTAGGGGTTTGATAGTTAAGTTCAAGAGTTCGACCGTTGAATATCAGTGGTTCTTGCTTATACTTCTCAACTCTTTGGGCATCGGCAACAACACGTAGCGAAACCTCACTACAACGGCTCAGAGCATTGCAATAGATTGCTCCGATAGCTCCTCGCCCAACTATAACGCACTGCGCTTTCATCTCTACATTAAAATAATAGCTGACTCTTCCACTCTTTGAAGTAGTCTGGAGTAACGTTTGGTACCTCAGACCTGTCACGCCATTTGCCCGAATCGAGTAGTTCTCGCTTACGTTTATTCATTATAGCTGATATAGTAAACCTTGGTTTGGTGTACGCCTCAGCCTCAGTTCTCTTTGATGCTCTAGCTAACCTCCTAGATATTTCGTACTTACTCTTAGGCCTAATGGAATCCTGCCACGCAAACCCTTCGAGGAATCGAGGTTGGTCATCAGGGATCATATCAATAGGGTAGATAGGTCCTGAGCCTTTGCCTTGCCATAACATCTTTGTTGGTTCACGATTCACAAAGTTCATAGTCAATGCCGAGCATTCGATAGCCACTAGTGCGTCAATATAGCCATCATTAACCATATAGTAGATATTCTCTACATTACCAGACATATACGTGTAGTCAATTTCGTTGTTGGTAAAGTATGCCTGAAGCTCTCTTCCTGATGCTTGGTTAAAGTACAGTGTATCACCCTCAAATAGTTGTTGAGTAACAAATGGATCTCCGATAAGATCCGCCCAGTCTAGCTCTTCGTTTTTCGTATATACATCAATTTGATTAGCTGAGATTTGGTTGCCTTGGCTCCAAAGTACAGGTGAACCAAAGAGCGATACTATTGAGTCTTTAGTATATGCTACTACCGAGTCGCTACGACTCTGGTTATCCTCGCTCCACGTCCTAACGTTATGGAATGCCTTAATAAGTCTTGGTATTTGTGGTTCTTCGACAACTGCTACTGAATCGGTAGCAAGTGAATCTGGCACAATCGAATTAAGTGCTAGGCTATCAATCCCCTGTGGTGCAACCATCATATCGTCCAAATGCGTGCCATCTAGTGCTATGGTATCAGTTCCCAAAGGTGCAACCATCATATCGTCCATATGCGTGCCATCTAGTGCTATGGTATCAGTTCCCAAAGGTGCAACCATCATATCGTCCA
>CAYJLU010000010.1:0-29215 GCA_964371395.1 uncultured Rikenellaceae bacterium
TGTGACTGAAGAGTCATTTGAGTTATCTTTAAAATATCGCCGCCTTGCAACGGTCGCTCTTAGAGATTTAGGGTGGAGTAGCTAGCCATTTCGCCACCTTCCTCAGCATATATCAAGTAGCAATCTATTGCCATACCCCCAACCTTTAGGGTGTCAATAAGAGCTTTAGTCCACTGAAGTCCTCCCACCATTGAGGCAGTGGCAATACCATCGCTGAGTGCTGCACTCGGAGCAATAATTGTTGCCGATAGTAGGTTATGGCGAGTAGATAGCCCCGTGCGAGGATCGATAGAGTGGGTGATACGCTCACCAGATGGAAGGTCAATAAATTTGCGATAGTTACCCGAGGTAGCAAGACCACGCCCCGAAAGTTCAACTACTGTGGCAATATTTGTACCAGCAACCATATTCCCCTCGCTAGGTACATCTATACCTATGCGCCAAGGAGTACCTCGTGGAGATACACCCGAGCAGTAGATCTCTCCTCCAACCTCTACCATATAGTCTCTAATCCCTAAACTCTCAAGTAGTTCAGCCAATTTATCTACTGCATAGCCCTGAGCGATTGCATTAAAATTAAGCTCAATATCATCTCGATCCTTGATAATTCGCATACTATCGACCGATACCTTATTAAACCCTACTCGTTGCATTATATCTATACGCTGTTGTTCGCTTAGGTCAGCTTGTTGCTCCTTTCGAGCAAATCCATAGGCAGCAATTAAAGGCGCAAGTGTTGGGTCGAATAGTCCACTGGTCATATTGTAGACACTATCACTTAACTCTAAGCACTCCCTTGTCCAGCTATCTAGCCTATTGGTCTGCCCACTGTTTATTCTATTGATAAGTGAATTTTGGTTATAAATAGATAGCGAACTGTCGAACTCACTGAGAAATGTCTCAATATGAGTTCGATGGTTCGCCGTATCTTTATAAGTAATCTGATAGGTAGTGCCTTGTGTGAAACCCTCGATAGTTCTATAACTAGGCTCCGTACTACATCCAATCAGCATTAATGTAATAAGTAGTATGATTACTCGTGCCATATTCACCCTCTATTCAAAGAATTTACCTAGTTTGGCAATAGCACTCGGAAGAGCAAATACTACCACTCGGTCATATGAGTTAATTCGGGTATCTCCCCAAGCAATAAATGAGGTATCGGCACGCACCACACCACCAACGATTGCACCCTTCGGAAAGTCTAGATTACGCAATATATCTTGTGTTATAAGCGAGTCAGGCTTTGCGATAAACTCTAGCACCTCGGCATCACAACCATTCAGGCACTTTATTGCCTGTACATCAGTATTCATTGTAAAGCGGAAGATAGATGATGCAGTAGTTAATTTCTTATTGATAATGGTATCTATGCCCACACTCTCAGAGAGACCTATATAGTCGAGGTTCTCTACCTCAGCAATGACCTTTTTGACCCCCATTCGTTTGGCAAGCATCGCTGCTAGAATATTAGTTTCAGCCCTTCCCGTAAGCGCAATAAAGGCATCCATATTCTCTAACCCCTCCTCTTCCATAACCTCGATTTTACGCCCATCATCATTAATAATAAGGGTTTTATCAAGGATTTCAGCCATTTTATACGCCTTCTCTGGGTTGTAGTCAACGATTTTGATATTAATATCGTTTTGGAGTTGCTTTGCAATACGTCTTGCAACCTTACTACCTCCTAGTATCATCATATTATTTATCTCTACTTGTTGCTTACCAGTGAATTCATTAACCTCTGGAAGAGCCTCTTTCGATGAGATTATATATATAATGTCGGAGAGTCTGATAAAGTCCTCTCCATTAGGTATGATGGTTTGCGCACCACGAGCGATAGCTACCGTTCTGTACTTTAGGTCGCAATTATATGCCTCTCTAAACTCTAGTAATGATTTGTTGATCAGAGGAGAACCCTCTTCTACTCGAAACGCCACGAGTACCAACTTCCCACCAGAGAAGTCCACGTACTCAGAAGTTGAGCTATTACCCAAGAGTTTGATAACCTCTTCTGCGGCCTCTTTTTCTGGGTAGAACATATAGTCAATACCCATATTAATAAAGATCTCTTTATTTCCCGGTAGCAGATACTCATCCTTATCAATTCGTGAGACTACCTTACGACTACCTAACTGCTTTGCAAGCATAGCGGAGATCAAGTTCGAGTTTTCATCCTGACCCACTGCTATAAATAAGTCGCTATGAGCGACATCTGCCTTTCGAAGGTCATCGAATATTGTAATATCCCCCTCGACAGTAATAACGTCCGCCGTAGCGGCAAGAGAATCCAAACGCCTCTCATTATCATCAATAACGGTAATGGAATGATTCTCGACGCTTAACATTTTTGCCAAGTGCGAGCCTACTTCGCCCGCACCGGCTATAACTATTTTCATATACTATTTATTTAGTTGATCTGCAAGGCTTTTTGCCGCAGAGACATTGTTTCCAGCAGTAACTTTACCTAGTGCTGAAATTGCTTTGTCGTGCTGTCCAGTGTTGTTAAGTGCAACACCTAGCATATAGTAGATATCTGATTTTTTAGCTGGATCTACTTGAACTGCTGCTGCTGAGTCAGCATTGTCGATAATAACCTTGTAGTTCTTTTCGTTGTTTGCAACTTGCATACTCATCAGAGCTGCATCTGGGCTAGATGGAGCTAGTTTAGCAAGCTCTAGAACTTTATCAAGATCTTTAGCCTCGGCCGCTGCTGAAATCGCAAGTAGAACGTAGGTATTTACATCTGTTTTTGCTTCTGTTGCCTCTGCCTCGAATTTACTGTTCTTCTCTCCAGTAGCGATTACCTCGTTGTAGATTACAAGTGCAGTGTCTAGTTTATTGAGTTCAGCGTATGACTTTGCTGTAAGAAGTGCAAGTTTAATGTTGCTTGGGTCTTGCTGATAACCTTTGCTAAAGCTAACAAGGGCATCCTCATAGTTTTTCTCGTTGAATGCCGTAGCACCTTTGGTTTGGTACACTGCTGAAATTGCACGGCTAGACTGACGTGCAGTTGTTACATCACCATATAGATCTGCTAGTTCGTATGCTGTTTGAAGTTCCTTTAGCGCACCATCATAGTCACCTGATCTAAGGTCAGTAACCCCTGCCTGTACATATGCTTTTGGAAGTATCTTCTGAATTTCTTTTACTAGGTCTAATCCCTCATCTCCTAGGTCAAAACCCATATTCATCGCCTCCTCAAGTGTAGCTGCACCACCTGCAAAATCTTTGTTCTTTAGTTTACCCATACCCTCAGTGTACTTTGCTTGAGCATCTTCAAGTGATTGTGCAGCGACAGCGCCTGTCGACAGTAGTAGCACCAAGGCTACTGCTAGTAATTTGATCGTCTTCATAATTTCTTCTTGGATAGTGTTTGTTGTTATTAGTTAATTATTAAATATAATTTAGGTTTGTGATTTGCGAAGATATAAAAAAAAATAAACAAATCTAGTTTCAAAATGTTTTTTTTAACGTTTTGCCTTAAAGAAACTCTGCATTAACTCTCGACATTCATCTTCGAGCACGCCATATTTTACTATGGTTTTAGGGTGAAGAAGTTTATTTGAAATTGTAGAGTAACCGAATTTTTGGTCAGTGGTGCCCATAACAATTTCGCTCACCTGTGCCCACTTAAGTGCAGTTGCACACATTGGGCAAGGCTCTACGGTTACAAAGAGTGTGCAGTCCTTGAGATACTTCCCCCCGAGTCTACTACACGCCGCAGTGATTGCCTGCATTTCGGCGTGGGCAGTAGGGTCACATAGGGTCTCGGTAAGGTTATGAGCAGCAGCAATAACCATTCCCTTGCACACTACTACCGCACCTATTGGAACCTCGTCTCTCTGCCTTGCTATATGTGCTTGCTCTAAAGCAAGTCGCATATATTTCACATTAGTATCTATAATATCCATATCCTAACATCTATAACGAATAATTAAACCATATTAGTCTAGGCGATCATTGAGAATCCTCTACATTAATATCAATATATACGGGTAGGTGGTCAGATGGCCTACCTTTGCGTGGGTATCCCTTAAAGCGTCCACTACTATTGATAAGACTGCTATGGTTGAGAACTACCTGCTCGCTTACTAGGTGACGTTTTAATTCAGGGGTTATGAGTATTTGGTCGAAC
Organism: uncultured Rikenellaceae bacterium; assembly: GCA_964371395.1. Classification (GTDB taxonomy): domain Bacteria; phylum Bacteroidota; class Bacteroidia; order Bacteroidales; family Rikenellaceae; genus Mucinivorans. The sequence goes on from CAYJLU010000010.1 coordinate 4,139, forward strand.
ATAGTGGGGGTGTCTCGGTATATATAGCTACTAAAACCTCTTTGAAAAGTGCTATAAGCGCAATTATAGAGTATCCCATCAGCTGTGGGATTGTCATTAAAATCACCCATTATAATAACCCTTTCTGTCTTCTCGCTAAGGGCTAAATGCTCAATATCTAGGAGTGCTTTTTGTCTTAATTTACGAGCTATATTACCACCTCGCCTCGAAGGTAAGTGGCAAATATATATTACTACCTTATCACCTCCCATACAAGGCATTAGCTCAACTCTTAGTGGATCACGCCAGAGGTAATCAAGCTCTATTAATTCGCTGTTTATCAGTTTAAACTTAGCGGAGCAGTAGAGTAGTGCTACATCAATACCTCTACTATCCCTTGAGTCATAGTGTACGATATTATAGTCTCTAGTAAGAGAACTCCCCAACTCCTCGACTACACCATAGTTCTCGACTTCGCATAGTCCCAAAATATCGGCATCGATAAGCTCTAAGGCTGAGGATAACTCCTCTATCTTAAGGCTATAATCATTGGTTCTAGGGTCGCTAAAATCGCCATCGTCAACTGCTAGATTGTTGATTGTATCATATAGATTTTCTGTGTTATAGAATGCTATACGTGTTTGAGCCAGTGTGCTATAAGTTGCTATAAGCAGCACAATACTAGCGATACTTACTCTTAAATATTCCATCGAAAATAAACTTTATATGGTAGAGTACAGTGGTAATAAAACCAAAGTTATTGCGCATAATTGCAAAACGTTCACGTAGGCTAGCTTTATGATTTTTGGTTGTTGCACCACCAAGTTCAAACTCTGAGATTACAAACCCAAGGTTAGTAGAACTCTTAGATCGCCTCACACACTCTATCATCCAATTATAATCGGCAGAAAATTTATAGGAGGTGTCATACAGAGGAGTAATAGAGCGTCGCACGATGAACGATTGATGGCAAATAACCATCCCATTTTTCAGAGACTCTAGGCTAAGTTTTCTAGGTAGTGGTTTACGTCGTAGTCCAAGTTCCTGACCGCTCTGGGCAACTATCATCGTATCACCATAGTATATATCCGAAAGAGGGCTGTCGGTGGCAAAAAAACACTTTAACTCCTCAATACCTCTAACTCTATCTCCTGCATTGACAAACCATAAAAATTTCCCCGTTGCCGCACCAATAGCCTTGTTCATAGCGTCGTAGATACCACTGTCTGGTTCGCTTACAAAGTAATTAATATGTTCGGCATACTCCGACACTACATCAAGTGTACCGTCGGTCGATACACCATCTATTACGATTAACTCCTTAGAGTCGTATGATAGAGAACTTAAATTCTTTAGTGTTCTACGTAATCCATCGGCATTATTACGGACTACGGTGATAAATGATATAGTTGGGCGCATTTTTTGTTGGTATTATAGTGCAAAATTAGTAAATTTGTAAGATTTTTAATACCAAAGTTGAACTTAATGCTATGAAAAATATTATTGGTTTTATAATAGGTGCTGCCATTACAGCATCGTTGTTTCTCTACTTTATGCCTGCAAATAAAGAAATTGGAGGTGATAAATTTAAGTGGATGGTTGAGATGATAGAACGTGATTATGTCGATTCAATTCTCATAGATACGCTGCTCGATAGGGTGGTTCCTGCACTAATTTCTGAGCTAGATCCTCACTCTGAGTATATCGAGGCTAGGGATTTAGAGGGTGTAAATGAGAATATTCAAGGTAAGTTTGATGGTATTGGCGTAGTCTTTAATATGGCTACTGACACTGCAATTGTATTAAATGTAATTACAGGGGGACCCGGTTACAAAGAGGGTATCGAACCCGGAGATAGGATAATTACGGTAAATGACACCACTATTGCGGGAGTTAATATGGATCAGATGGATGTTGTAGGTCGTCTGCGAGGCAAACGTGGCACTGTGGTAGACCTAGGGGTACAACGAGGCAATAATAAAGAACTTATAAACTTCTTATTGACTCGTGATGTTATTCCGATTAATAGTGTAGAGGCTGAGTTTATTACTCGTGATAGCGCAGCTTACGTTAGAATAAATACATTTGCCGAACATACATATCTTGATGCTATTACTGCTATCGATAGATTAGTGAAACAGGGTGCTAGCTCAGTTGTAGTTGATCTTAGAAATAATGGCGGCGGACTACTTGACCAAGCAATTTTACTTGCAAATGAATTCCTTGCCAAGGGTCAAGGCATAGTGTATGTAGAGGGTAAAAATATGCCAAAGCGTGAACAATTCGCAGATGGTAGGGGAGCGTTTCAGAATATTCCGCTATATGTTCTCATTGACGAATCAAGCGCAAGTGCATCTGAAATCTTTGCTGGTGCAATACAAGATAATGATAGAGGAACGATTATTGGTCGTCGTAGCTTTGGCAAGGGGTTAGTTCAGCAACAAATTCCATACGAGGATGGCTCTGCCGTTCGCCTGACAATAGCTAGATACTATACTCCACTGGGTAGAGAACTTCAAAAACCATATACCAAAGGTGATCAGAGTAGTTATAATTTGGAGATACTCGAAAGGTTTAACCAAGGCGAATTTAGTACTGGAGTAAATAATCACATCGACTCCTCACAGGTATTTGTTACTCCAAAGGGTAGAATATTATATGGTGGAGGTGGTATCACCCCAGATGTGTATGTTGCCATTGATACAACTGAGCTACCGCAGTACTTTATGTCACTCTATGAAAAGAATGCGATATTCAAATTTGCACAACACTATGCAGATAATCACCGTGAGCAGATAAATTCAATTAAGAATTTTTCGGAGTTGGATAAATTTTTTGATAATAACCCATTAATTCTTATCGAACTCATTGCATACGCAAAGGCAACTCTAGGAGTTCCAATGCCTAGTATAGTGCAGCGAGAAGCCGCACGAGAGATTGTAGTAAACCAACTCAAGGCGCATATCGGAAGAAATACTCCTATGCAGGAGAGTGCCTCGTACTACTACCTCCAACTCCTCGATAATACAGCCTCTAGGCTCTCTGAAATTATTAACCAGAGTAAAGGTACAGCAAAGAACAACTAAGAGAGCTTCTTACCACGAATTTTTACCATTATATCTCAATTTTTATAAGAAAGTCTACTCAGGCAGTAGTACCTGAGACTTCTTGAATTCTAAATACAGCTCTGTGTCTTTGAGGAGATACGGAGCTTTACTTTTTAGAGGAACCTAGAACAATCTTTTGTATCTCGTTTAATTTATTGAGGGCTTCGAGTGGTGTGAGTGAATTTATATCTATATCACGAATTTCGTCACCGACAGCCTTGAGCGTAGGGTCATCCATAGCGAAGAAACTTAGTTGCATAGGTTTTTCGGATGCCGTTGCAACTCTCTTTTGACTCTTTGCACGACTCTCAACTATTGCACCACTATCTCCAGCTCTTTGTGATTCAAGCTGTTGGAGTATCTCCTTGGCACGCCTTACGACAGTAGTTGGAACTCCCGCCATCTGAGCTACGTGAACCCCAAATGAGTGTTCAACTGCACCCGCAACTAACTTTCTAAGGAATATTATACGCCCCTCAATCTCCTTGACTGATATATGAAAATTCTTAATCCTAGAGAACTTAGATTGCATCTCGCCGAGTTCGTGGTAGTGTGTAGCAAATAGTACCTTTGCTGCACTTGTAGCGTGAATATGCTCTACAATCGCCCAAGCTATTGATATACCGTCATAAGTACTTGTACCTCGTCCTATTTCATCGAGTATTACCAGAGAGTTATCGCTGAGGTTATTTAGAATATTGGCGGTCTCCAACATCTCTACCATAAAGGTTGACTCGCCACTGGAAATGTTATCGCTAGCACCAACACGTGTAAAGATCTTATCGGTAAGCATTAATTTTGCACTCTTTGCCGAAACAAAACTACCGCACTGCGCCATAAGTGATGCGATTGCCACAGAGCGCAACATAGCCGACTTACCCGACATATTTGGACCCGAAAGAAGTATAATCTGAGTATCTGTTCCATTTAGTGCAACATCGCTTGCAATATAACTTTCACCTATTGGTAACTTCTTCTCGATAACAGGATGGCGCAGTCCTGTAATATCAATTACACCACTATCATTCAGCTCAGGTCGGCAGTAAACACTCTCGATGGACTGTATGGCAAAGCTCAGTAGTACATCTATATTCGAGATCACCTTACATAACTCTTTCATATCGGCAACCCACTGTTGTAACCACGAAATTAGTTCAAAGAATATACGACTCTCGATCTGAACTATTCGACTCTCAGCCCCTAATATCTTATGCTCATACTCCTTAAGCTCTTCGGTGATATACCTCTCGGCATTAACTAACGTCTGTTTACGAATCCATTGAGTTGGAACCTTATCACGGTGAGTATTACGAACCTCTATATAGTATCCAAATACATTATTAAAACCAATCTTAAGAGATGTAATTCCAGTGCGTTCTACCTCTCTTTGAACAATGTCATCGAGATACTTCTTGCCCTGAGTAGATATTGAGCGTAGTTCATCCAGCTCGCTATCCACACCTGCCGCCACAACCATACCCTTGCCAATAGCAACGGCAGGCTCACCTGTTATTGTCGTAGAGATATGCTCTCTAACCTCGCTTAGTAACTTTACACTAGAAGCACTCTTTATTAACGTCTCATTACCACTCTTATGACACAGCTCCTTGATTGCCCCCATAGCACCTATCGAGCGACTCAGTTGCACTAAATCACGAGGTAACGCCCTGCCAGCAGCTACCTTTGCAATAATACGCTCTGCATCACCAACCTCTTGAAGGCGTGATTCTAGATCAATTCTCAAGCTCTCATCTCCTCTCAGAAACTCTACTATATCGTACCTACGTTCAATCGCCTCCTTATCACGTAGTGGTAGTGCTAACCAACGTCGAAGCATACGCTTTCCCATTGGTGAGGTAGCTCTATCGATTATGTCGACCAGCGAGCTACCACCCTCTGCCGAAGGGGCAAATATCTCAAGATTCTTCAGCGAGTATCTATCCACAAGCACATAATTGCTCTTGTCAATACGTGATATGGTATTAATGTGAGAGAGAGAGTTATGCTTTGTATATTGGAGGTAATGAAGTATAGCTCCCGCAGCGGTTATTCCAAGGTTTAAGCCCTCAATTCCATACCCTTTGAGAGATTTTGCACCTAGTTGCTTTACTAATTTATCATAGTTTGTCGAGAAATTCCACGCCCACTCATCCAATCGATAACTACTCACCGTACTACTGCCAAAAAGCTCTTCAAACTGTACCGATTGATCTCTACTATACAGTATCTCCTTTGGCGATAGCCCAAGTGTTACTTTCTCGATAAAACCTATCTCGCCCTCGCTTATATAGAACTCCCCAGTGGATATATCAAGTAGCGAGATACCAGCACTACCCTTAGCACCAAAGATTACTGAGGCTAGAAATGTATTTTCACTGTGTCTAAGTATTGAATCGTTGTACGTTACGCCGGGTGTAACAAGTTCTGTAATGCCTCGTTTGACAATACCCTTCGCCTGTTTAGGATCTTCGAGTTGTTCGCAGATGGCAACCCTTTCGCCTGCGAGCACTAGTTTATCGAGATAGTTGTCGATGGCGTGGTATGGAAATCCTGCAAGTGGAACACTACTTGCCGAACCATTGGCACGCTTAGTCAGCGTAATACCTAGTATAGAGCTAGCCTTTACTGCATCATCACCAAAGGTTTCATAGAAATCCCCCGCTCTAAATAGTAATAGAGCATCGGGATACTCCGATTTAATACTATAAAATTGTCGCATCAATGGCGTTAGTGCATACTTCTCTGACATATCTATCCTTCTTGTGTTATCTTTCTTAATATCTTATATTTATAATGGGTGAAACCCTTTGGCCCTCTCTATTAATTTGGTAGCGTTTACCCTCAAACTCAACGATGGCTATACCATCCTGAAAGCTAGTAGCATTATCATACTGCAACTCAAATGCAACCTCTCCTGTATCTGAGTAGTAGCCATATTTCTCAGCACTCTTTACTAGGAATAGTCCCTCGCTTTGGTCGGCAATCCAGTCAAATTTAGTAGGTAATACCTCCCTGCCTAATCTATCGATTACCCCAATGTTGCCATCTCGCTCAACGATACAATATCTTGAATTATCGTATGAAATATCATCATAGTTCGGAGCTATAATCTCATTACCTTGTGAGTCAATTAATCCATAAAGCCCATCAGTGGAGACTACCACAGCCCTGCTCTCGTTGAACTCACTAGCCTCTGTATACCTTGCCTCTACAATAATATCACCACTACTAGATCTATATCCCCACAGCCCATCTTCGAGATATAATACCCTGTCTTCCTTGGCTTGAAGTGTAGACTCATCTATTTGAGTGCAATACTCTATTGCCTCACCTAGTATCATATCGTAGTATTGTGCCTTATCGCCCATTACAACGAGTAACTCCTCGCAAAAGTACTCCTGATTATCTTTGGCAATGAACTCCCCCGAGCACAGAGGTAGTCTCAACGATCGCTCCATATCATCCACTTTAACATTGATACATAAGCAACCTTCTTCAACTCTATATATAGGCTCACTACTTTTATCGAGAATAATGGTAATACTTCTATTGTTTTGCGAACGAAAAGTGCGCCGTGCCATACGCAAAGCATCGATATATTGTCGTATAGATGGGTAAATCATCGGTGTATCTGTTGAGTAGTGGTAGTTCCTATCTGCATAGCACCGATAAGGTCTGCCATAGGTAAGTTATAGCTAAAGGCTCGATACACCAACCCTGAGATCTCTGTATCTCCTCTTAGTGTTGCAATAGTATCGTTATATACCTCTGGAACAATCGAAGATAACTCATAGAGTGTTTGCGCCTCAGGGGGAATATCCTCACCATCCCTCGGAAATAGTATTCTCTTATCTGAATTATTTGAGATGTGAAGATTAAATAGCACGGGTTCACCATCCTGTGAACTGAGCTTTGCCAAACGCTCCTTTACCTTTAAGAGTTCCTTGGGTGTGGCATCGGTTGCCTCACCATCTGTTATATTTATTATGGTAGGTGGAAAGTAGTCGTTGTGCTTCTTATTACCTCGCCATAGAGATATTAACTCAGTTAGTCGCTTTATAGCACTACACATAGGGGTAGCTCCATCGCTCTGAGGCTCAACCCATATCTTTATATTATTGTAGTGACTGATAGTACCACCTCCCTCTAACTTTACCCTTCTAAGAACTCTTTGGTTAGCACGCACCATAGCGGCTAGTTCCGAGGGTGAGACCATCCATCTATCACCACTCAGTAGTGAGTAAACCCCTCTACCTGAATATCCAATTAGTATGATGTCGAAGTAGTGCTTATATATAGCCCCTTGCCTACACCTAGCCAGTATGTCCATTAGCATTACATTACTTGCCTCGGCAACAACCTCCGCCTTTGTTCTATGCACTGAACTCGAAAGTACTGTGCCGCTGTATGGCTCGCCCATCGAACCACTTTGGTCTATAAGCAGTGCTATTAACGAACGTCGCTGTTCCGATATATTAGCAGTGTATGGCATTATTCCGTTTTTTGAGTAGAGATTATATAATTTACAAATATATAAAATTTTAGTGATAGATACCAATATAACTCAACAATCATTCACACTCACCCCCACTCACCTCCACTCACTCACTCCCACAAATAAAGAAAGAGGAGACGATTGCGGGTGTAATCCCTATGTCGTCGCCTCCTCTTACTTATATACCTCTATATTTGAATGCTTCTAGAACATTGCCTTTACTTGATTATATACGTTTTGGGCAGTAAATCCTAGTTTTTCGTCAAGTACTGTGTATGGAGCAGAGAAGCCAAATGACTCAAGCCCAAAGACCTTACCGTTTTTACCAACAAGCCCTTGTAGGTTTACTGGTAGTCCAGCCGTAAGTCCGAAAACCTTAATATCAGACGGGATTATCGACTCTTGATACTCCTCGCTTTGCGAACGAAATAGCCCCTCTGATGGTACTGATACTATACGAATCTTTAATCCATCAGCACGTAGTAATTGCGCCCCAGCAACCAGAGTTGAGACCTCAGAACCCGACGCTACTAGTACTACATCAGGATTCTCATCGCTTTGCGCTACGATATACGCACCACGAGCAGCCTCCGAGTAATTAGTTCCAGCTGGTAGGGTAGTGACATTCTGACGTGAGAATATCAGCCCCGTAGGAGTCTTAGTATTCTCCATTGCCATCTTCCACGCCACAGTAGTCTCATCGCTATCTGCTGGACGTAGAACCAACATAGAGTTTTCTCCCTTATGGTTCTTCAATTTCTCCATTAGGCGAACCTGTGCTTCTTGCTCAACTGGTTCGTGAGTTGGACCATCTTCACCCACTCTAAATGCGTCGTGAGTCCATATAAATTTAACTGGTATCTCCATAAGTGCCGCCATACGAATAGCTGGCTTCATATAATCGGAGAACACAAAGAATGTTCCGCAAGCCGCAATAACACCACCGTGTAGCATCATACCAATAGATACACAAGCCATCGTAAGCTCCGCTACACCTGCCTGAAAGAATGCTCCAGAGAAATCACCTGCCGTTAGTGCCGTTGTATTCTTAAGGAAGCCATCCGTCTTATCAGAGTTTGACAGGTCAGCACTAGCACAAATCATATTCTCCACCTTCTGGGCAAGAACTCCAAGTACATTTGCCGAACCATTACGAGTTGCATCGTTTGATTTCTGCTCAATAGAAGCCCAGTCAATCTCTGGCATATAACCACTAAAGAATCTCTCTAGCTTAAGTGCTAGTTCTGGATTCTCAGCAGCCCACTTACTCTTATCCGCATATCTCTGTGCTACAATAGCGGCTAGCTCCTCATCACGCTTTGCATATAGCTCCGCTACGTCTTGCCATATCACAAATGGATTTTCGAGATCTCCCCCTAGGTTCTTAATTGTATTTTTATAGGCATCACCCCCTAGTGGCGCACCGTGAGTTGCACAACAAGCCTCATAGCTAGTACCATCAGCACGTAATGCACCTTTACCCATAATCGTCTTACCGATAATAAGAGCTGGTTTACCTACTACTGCCTTAGCCTCAGTAAGTGCTTGACGTATCTCCTCGGCTGAGTTTCCGTCAATGGTCTTAACCCACCAACCCCAAGCCTCATACTTCATAGCAACATCCTCTGTACTTACCTCAAGACAGGTTGTTGAGAGTTGAATGTCATTTGAGTCATAGAACATAATAAGGTTATCTAGCCCTAGTGTTCCCGCAATACGCCCTGCACCTTGCGAAATCTCTTCTTGAATACCTCCATCCGATATAAATGCGTAGATGGTCTGCCCCATAACATCACCAAAGCGAGCCTTTAGAAATTTAGCGGCAATAGCTGCACCCACACCAAATGTATGTCCTTGACCTAGTGGTCCTGAGGTATTTTCAACTCCTCTGAGTATATCACGCTCTGGGTGACCAGGTGTCACAGAACCCCACTGACGGAATTGCATTAAATCGTCCATAGAGTACTTGCCACACATTGCCAACTGCGCATATAGCATCGGAGACATATGTCCCGGATCAAGGAAAAAACGATCTCTTCCCTCCCAAGCAGGATTCTTAGGATCGTGCACCAAAAACTCCGAATAGAGTACATTGATAAAATCGGCACCACCCATTGAGCCTCCAGGGTGACCAGAATTGGCCTTCTCGACCATTGCAGCAGCTAGAATACGAATATTATCCGCTGCTCTAAGCATTAACTTATTGTCATTCATTGTTATAAAAAATTAGCTTGATTGCTAGTGCACAAAATTAGCTATATTTCGCCAATACACCAAATCATAAAGCCACTTTTGCACTATATTTCTTACTCATAATATCTATTGAGAGGTACAATAAATATCATAATGAGACTGTTGTCAGTTGAGTTATCTTTAAAATATCGCCGCCTTGCAACGGTCTCCAGTTCACTTACGAACTGCCAAAAAAATAAATAAGGCGTAGACCATTAACATTATGATCTACGCCTCTACCGTTATTAGCGGTCGTTATTAAACTTTTTGCTTTCTTACAGTACGTACAAGCAAATATCTACGCCCTACTCAGAGATATTCTCACGCATTGAAGTATCTGCTTGAATATTACGTAGTTTGTAGTAGTCCATTACTCCTAGGTTACCGCTACGGAAAGCCTCCGCAATAGCTCTAGGTACTTCCGCCTCTGCAAGTATTACCTGTGCACGAGCTTCCTGAGCCTTAGCGATAAACTCCTGTTCCTGAGCAACTGCCATAGCTCTACGCTCTTCAGCCTTTGCCTGAGCGATGTTCTTGTCAGCATTCGCCTGATCCATTTGAAGTACTGCACCGATATTACGTCCAACATCAATGTCAGCGATATCAATCGATAGAATTTCAAATGCAGTTCCTGCGTCAAGACCCTTATCTAGTACTACACGTGAGATATTATCTGGGTTCTCAAGTACAGTTTTGTGCGACTCTGACGAACCAATAGATGATACAATACCTTCGCCTACACGTGCAAGGATTGTCTCCTCGCCAGCACCACCAACTAGCTGTTTGATAGAGGCACGAACAGTAACTCTAGCCTTACATACTAGCTGTATACCATCTTTTGCAACCGAGGTTACAGGTGGAGTGTTTATAACCTTAGGGTTAACACTCATCTGTACTGCCTCGAATACATCACGACCTGCAAGGTCAATAGCAGTTGCCATCTTAAAGTCAAGTGAAATGTTAGCCTTTTGAGCTGATACAAGTGCGTGAACTACGTTTGCAACGTGCCCTCCTGCAAGGTAGTGAGCCTCAAGCTCATTAGGGTTTAGCTTCAATCCTGCTTTAGTACCCTCGATCATAGCCGAAACGATAGTTGAAGGAGTCACCTTTCTCCAGCGCATAAGCACTAGTTGAATTAGAGAAATTCTCACCCCTGAGACCATTGCAGAGAACCATAGCCCAATAGGAATAAAGTGCAGTATGATCCAAAGCCCGATAATTGCAGCACCTGCAATGATTAGCAGTGAGTAGTCAAATTCTGGAACTAACTGCGTTTGAAGTAGTGTTGTAAGTAACATTGATTTTGTTTAGTTATTAGTTATTGTTCAATTTTCTCAATTATAATATTTTGGTTTTCAAATCCCGTGACTCTAACCTTTGTACCCGGGTCAATAAATCCTGTAAGTGCCTTAGCCTCAAATACCTTGCCATTGATTTGAACGCTACCCATCGGAGCGATACGAGTTAGCGCACTACCTTGAGCACCAAGCTCACATAGCTCACTAATTGGCACATCAATGCTATCTGGTAAATCAGTGGATAGTGCTACTCGCTTCCAAGTACTTGCCTTAAAGAATATCTTGAGTAGGATAATTAAAATTAAAACTATTATTCCCAGCCCTATAAAGCCCCACATTAACCCGTAGGCAGCAAAGGTCCACGCCGCCGCTGCACATAGACAGCAGAATGAAATAACACCGGCAATAGTAATTCCGGGTAGGAGAATAAGTTCGGTAATTAGTAGAGTAAATCCTAATACTACTAGTACGATGATCCAAAAAAGTGTTGGCATAGTTTAAAGTGTTATTTGTTCAACATTTATATTTTCCTCTGAGGTCTTATCTCTGAGAATTTGAGCAAAGACTTCAGCTTCGTCTTTCGAGGGGAATTCAGAGATAGTAAATATCATATTCTCACCACTCTGTATTCGTGTAGCACTCTTGCCCTTGGCGTGCATTTCCATAGTTGTGCGTAGAATCTCGGCACTACTATCACTCTTTGTACTTAGTGTGACTTTATATCCAGTGCTATTTACAGGGTTCTTTTCGTATGCCTGACACACCTTATTATCAGCGTACTGTCCATCTATGAAACCCACTACACGAGGAGACCTAAATCCCATTTTTGAGAGTTCCTTTGCGCCCTCAACCGCAGAGCTATAACTACGAAATCCTCCGATAATGTAGCGGTACTTATTGCTAGTGGTGGTTTGCACTTGGAGTGGCCAAGCACCTCGAAACATAGAGTTCGAGGTAACCTTTGAGGATAGTAACGCAACTTGAACAGAGTAGTATAGTCCCTTTTCGGGTAGTATTACCTCTGGAATTGCCGATGGAAAGTCCAGAGGATAACTCTCCACTCTTTGAATATCAGAGTATATGTATAGTATACGTGGGAGGAACTCAATATCCTTAAATTCTACACTCTCTATCTTTGAATTTGAGAGCGTGGAGTAATTACCACTAAGAGAAACTGCACTAGCTATTGCCTCTTCGTAGCTTAGCAGCATATCCTTCTGAAGTGGAATTACAGAGAGGTTTGGTGCTAGTGAACCGCTTTGTAGAAATGTCTCAGAGCGACGTACCTCTCGACTCTTACGCTCGATAGCCTCCAGCTTAGACCTATCGACATTTGCCGTACGGTCAAGCATAACAATGTATAGCCCCAAGCAATGGTTATAGGTATCACACCACTGCTTACCAACTCCCATATCAAGCTCAGTGATATAGTCCTTTATTGAATCAGCTTTGATAATAATATCGCTCAATTCGCTCTGAGTCAGTGCGGTGTCGTATGTATGTTTTAGTGCTTTAAGGCTATCATAACTAGCCATTGCGTTGCCAAGTGCTGTAATTGCCGAACTTTCAATATCCTTGACCTTAGATAGCGTAGTTATATCTCTTTTTGATAGTCCTTCAATCAGTAGGGGTGTTTGGTATATCTTTCCGCTATTTTGGTTTGAAGATGTGCCTTGTTCTAGGTTTTGAAATAACTGCTCACTCTCGACTTTAGCAAGTTCATTACCCACCTTGCTTAGTTTAGCTTTAGTGTCGAATAGGTGGCTTTCGAGCTTAACGATTGAAACTGTTAGTGAATCACGTTCTGCCCCTTGCGCCGAACCTATTAAAGATCTACTACCACTCAGAGCACTATGTAGCGAATCCTGTCTCTTTAACAGTGCTTGTTGCTCATCTTTGAGTGTTGCGAGCATATCTTCTGGTGGACTTTGTGCTAGAGCTATTGAGCAGGTGAGTATAGTATAGATAGTGATAATTAGTTGCTTCATAATATAACGAGTGATTGTCTGTCTTTGCTTAAATTACCGTACTAAATTAACAAAAAATCCTGTATTCTACAAATTTTAATTAAAATTACCTCCAGCTTCTCATCATAAAGAGGTGAATAAGTCCGAAGAGTTCGAGTCGTCCGAAGAGCATAAGAATGGTTAACCATAGCTTTATGCCGGGATTAAAGAAGCTCATTGTATCGAGGTTAGACACCTCGCCGAACCCCGGTCCGACATTGCCAATAGAGGCAACACTAGCGGTAAATGCTGTAAGTAGGTCAATATTCCAAAGCGTTAGTACCGCTGTGGATAGGACAATGGCTGCAAGATAAAAACCAATGAGTACCATCGCAAGCTGGACAATACTATCGTCTTGTGCCCTTCCACCAAGTTTAATGCGCACAACGGCATTAGGGTGCTGGATTTTAAGTATTCGGTGTTTTATTGATTTAAATAGTAGTAGAACTCTATCTGCCTTTAACCCACCAGTGGTGGAACCTGCCATTGCACACTGAATACTAAGAACAATGAGTAGTAGTATAGAGAATGGTGGCCAGAAAGCATTATTTGCCGAAGCAAAACCTGTGGTAGTACCGTAACTAATGGTCTGAAATAACCCATAGCGTAGAGAACTCTCAGCATCGCTATATACCCCACTTGTGTAGAGATTTATAGCGATAAGAACTCCACCTAGTATCATCGTTAAGAAGTAGTATTTTGATACATCGCTATTCCACATTGTTTTGCTTCCTCTCTTGCCAATCAGTGAACTGTATATAAGTCCAAAGTGCACCCCTGCAAGTAACATAAAGACCATAATAATTGTCTCGATTGCCACTGAATCGTATGCCATAATCGAGAGGTTTTTAGTCGAGAATCCACCCGTTGCCATTGTCGAGAAGGAGTGCGTAATGGCATCAAAGAGATTCATCCCTGCAATATTTAAAGCTACACTCTCTGCCAAGGTCAGACCAACATACACAAAGAGAATGACTCTAAGTATCTTCTTGGTATTGTATCTAAAGTTATCCTTGGCAATCGAGGATAGTTCAACGGAGCTAAGTGTCATTTTCTGTCTACCGATTGACGGCAGAACAACCAGAGTAAAGAGTACTACACCAACCCCACCGATCCAGTGAGTTGATGCTCGCCAGAATAGTAGTGAGTGGGGTAGTGCCTCTACATCGTCTAGTATTGTTGAGCCAGTGGTGGTAAAACCTGAGGTGCTCTCAAACCACGCATTAATCAATGAAAATTCACCTCCCCAAATCAGGTATGGTAACATACCCATAAGACAAGAGGCTATCCACGAGGTAAGCACAATCATATACCCATCCTTTGAGGTCAATCTGCTGCCAGATGGTACGAATACCATAGGGAATACACCCGTCACAGCAGTAATTAACGTACTTAGTAGAAGAGGCGATACTCCTGTGTCATAACCGTAAAATAGCCCGACAATAGCACTAATGAGCATAAAGGCGGCATTAAATAGTAATACCAAACCCACGTATCGAATTACATATGCAGTCTTCACGTCTTTTTGGGCTACTTTAGTCTAATGCACCATCAAAATCATCTGTAAAATACCTTTGGTATTCCTCCAGTAATTCCCTACGATCGTATAGGTATGCATATTGGAATATGTAGTATAGGCTTTCGTAACTATTACTAAATTTAGGTTCAAGAGCAGATTGGTGTTCTGCCTTGGTAAATTCATTGTAGTACATCATCTCATCTACCATCTCATCGCCGTATGCCTTAGCAATAGCATCTCCCTTTTCAAACTCTCCAGCAATCCAGTACTGCTCCATAATCATTAGCAGGAATTCATCATAACCTAGCACCTCCATTGGCATCTCTTCCATTGCTTTGTCCAGCACCTCAACCGCACGAATAGTATCGCCCTCGACCATAAGTTGATCGGCAAGTTGAGCAAAGGTACCACGTAGTTGAGTTGATGCAAATACATTGCGAGTAAACTCATCGGCATATGCACCCTCCTTAATACCACCATACTTAAACTTATTGATTAAGTTATCATATAGTACCTCAGTATCTATTCTAGCGGTTCGATTCCTAGTGGTTATATTTGTTCTTATTGGGGTAAAACGGTAGGCAATACCATCTTGCTGTAAGTATGAGTAGGCTGAACCATCTTCATTATAACCGATGATTCCTAGATCCTGAGCACCTGCTGCTGAGGTAAAGTAAATTGGACGTGTCCAGTCGTTATTAGCAATAATATCAAGGAGTATCATACCTCCAATATCAAGGTCTTCACCTTTAATGTTTAGATAAATAGTATCGGCGATAAGACTAGAGTCCTTCGCTGCAACTATACCACTGTTAATCACATTCTCTTTGTTTACAGGCAGGGCTATTCGTTTAGCAGGTATGAAGTCATAGCTATTACCTTGCTGATCGAATAGTTTTGTTGAAGGGTCGTCAGAGTTTACAACCGACATAACCTCCTTAGCTGTCCACTCTCGTCCCCTTGGGTGAGGAGTCTCTCGAATAATGAACGATGGAAGTTTATTACCGATATACTTACTACGAGGTAGGGTGATAGGTAGTGCTTCACTTTCATTGCTCTTGATTCTCATCTGGTCGATATACCAATCACCAGAGATATACGAAGCATTCATAACCTTAACATCTGTTCTAAAGCCCTCAACCTCCTGAGCATACCACACAGGGAATGTGTCGTTGTCACCGTAGTTAATGAAAATTGAGTTTGGAAGTATAGCAGAGTTAAGGTAATTTAACCCAATATCACGAGCAATAGACCTCCCACTTCTATCGTGGTCATCCCAGTTCTGTACAGCTAGAACCACTGGTATTGATGAGCTGAGAATAAATGTAACTCCAAGTGCTACACTCGCTGGCACCTTTACCTTAGAGAGTTGTTTTCTTAGTGAGTAGTATAATCCCATTGCACCAAGCCCAATCCAGATACAAAATGCGTAGAATGACGCTGCATAAGCGTAGTCACGCTCACGAGGTTGAGACGGTGTTTGATTAAGGTACAGAATAATAGCAATACCAGTCATAAAGAATAGTAGTGATATTACCAAAAATCCTTTACCATCTCTCTTTAGCGAGAAGAATAGACCTATTAGCCCTAGGATTAGCGGCAGGAAGTAATAGGTGTTTGCACCTTTGTTATTTTCTAGTTGCGACGGTAGGTTATCTTGTGGTCCGAAGAACAATTCATCAATAAAGTCGATGCCCGAGAGCCAGTTACCCGTTGTAGGGCCATCACTTTGAATGTCGTTTTGTCTGCCTACAAAGTTCCATAGGAAGTATCTCCAGTACATATGGTTGAGCTGATAACCAAAGAAGAAGCTAAGGTTATCGCCAAATGTTGGGATAGTCACAAGCTCACCCCTTGAGTTTCTTACCTGTTTACCTTGGCTACCTGCTATCCACGCCTTATACTCTGAAATGTGTGACGAGGAGTACATACGTGGGAATAGTGATGTTGTTGCAGGGTCGTACTTTACAGAAGTTATATATTCGTATGGTACGTACTTACCATCTTCGCCAACATAGTAGCTATTATTATATTCATACTCTATTGGAGTCGAAGCATAGCTATGTCCTGAGAATAGTGGGCGAGAGCCATACTGTTCACGGTTTAGAAATTGTAGTAGAGCATATGGATTGTCAGGCTCGTTAGAGTTCATAGGTGGGTTTACCGACGAGCGGATAAGTACTACACCGTAGCTTGAAAAACCAATAACTACCATTGCCACAGACATTAGTATGGTATTCCACACCTTTAGTTTTTTTAGGTGTGTTCGGTAGATACCTATTCCAAGGCCAATGAGTATTAAAATGATGAATGTAGTTAGCCCCGAATTGATAGGTGCACCAAAGTTGTTGACAAATACTCTATCCACATACGCTCCAATACTAACAACAGTTGGGGTTAGTATATAGAATATGCCTGTGAGTCCAATAGCGATAACTGATGGTATTATTAGCTTTTTATACGGACGAGCAGGGTAGTGTTTGAAGTAGTATATAAATACAAGTGCAGGGATTGCAAGTAGGTTAAGGATGTGTGCACCGATTGATAGTCCCATAAGGTAGGCAATAAATACCAACCAACGGTTAGAACCATCCTTATCCGCAACACTCTCCCATCGTAGCATAGCCCAGAATACCACGGCGGTGAATAGTGAACTTAAGGCATATACCTCTGCCTCGACTGCCGAAAACCAAAACGTATCGGTAAAGGCATAAGCAAGCGAACCGATAGCTGCTGCAACCATAGTTGTAGACACCTCTAATTTAGATAGTTGTTCTGCGCTCTTACGAATAATGTTGCGTGCAAGGTTTGCAATAGTCCAAAATAGGAATGCGATAGTTAGTGCACTCTCTAGTGCCGAAAGCAAATTAATAGCGTATCCTACATTTTCAGGCGAGCCTGCAAACATTGCTCCAATTCTATTGATTAGGAAGAAGAGGGGAGTCCCCGGAGGGTGCCCAATTTGAAGTTTGTAAGAGGTTGCAATAAATTCTGGTGCATCCCAAAGCGATGCCGTAGGTTCTAAGCATAGCGCATAGGTGATAAATGCGATAGCAAAGGCTATCCAACCAAAGATGATCGATTGTTTGCGAAATTGTGTCATATCTACTATTTAGTTATCTGTTTCTTTTTATTGTCTCCAAAGAATTTATGTTGGAAGATTATAAGGTATATAGCTGCAACTGAGATATATGCGTCTGCTACGTTGAAAATAGCATTAAAGAATGTGAAATTTTCGGTCTGAATTATTGGAAAGTAGAACATATCGACTACTTTGCCGTGCAAAAACGTACCATAGCCCTCGCCCCACGGCACCAATTCAGCAACTTGTAGTGGAGTACTTTGAGTGAAGATCATTCCATATATAGCCGAGTCAATTACATTGCCTAGTGCTCCAATGAGTACTAGTGTCAGGGCAATGATAACCCCCTTAGGAGTTGAGCTACGCTTCCTAATACGATTGATATAGATAAATAATGCAACGCAAGCCACTAATCTAAATAGGCTTAGTATTAACTTTCCGGTATCCCCGCCTAACTCCATACCCCAAGCTGCACCTGAATTCTCTACAAAATGGATGTTAAACCAACTACCCGATACTGCGATATTCTCGCCGAGGGACATCGTTAATTTAACTACGATTTTAGATATTTGATCAATGGCAAGTAGCGCAAAACCTATAATAAAAAGATACTTTGCTTTCATAATTATAATTTATCTTCTAAGTAGTGTACTATTCTGTAAATTCACAGATAATCCTGCAAATTTAAGATTTTTTTCGAGATTTTCGATACTTTTTTCATACCTTTGGGTCTATCAACCCATTTTTTTAGCAATCAATGAAAAGTTTTGGAAGTGATAATCATTCGGGTGTAGAGCCTAGAATACTAGGGGCAATCGAACGTGCAAATATTGAGCACGAGATTGCTTATGGCGATGACAAGTACACAAGGCAAGCAATCAGGGATATTCAGAGACTATTTGGCCGAGAGGTTGAGGTATTCTTTGTCTTTAACGGAACGGGAGCTAATATCCTAGCCTTAGGTAGTGGTATTAGCTCGTTTAACTCGATAATATGTTGCGATACTGCGCATATCAATGTCGATGAATGTGGTGCCCCTGAGAAGAATCTCGGAGTGAAGGTCATAGCAATTACTAGTGGTGATGGTAAACTGAGTGTCGATGCTGTACAAGGTGCCCTAAATGGCTTTGGATTTGAGCACCATAGCCAGCCTAAATTTATCTCAATAGCTCAGTGCACAGAACTTGGCACTATATACACGCAGGCAGAGATAGCAGCATTAAGCGAACTTGCCCATAGCCACTCTATGTACCTGCATATGGATGGAGCAAGGATTGCAGGAGCAGTAGTATCTGCTGGAATTTCGATTGAGGAGATGACTCGTGGTGTTGACGTACTGTCGTTTGGGGGTACTAAGAATGGTATGCTATGTGGCGAGGCGGTTGTAATTCTTAACCCAGAGTTAGGTGCGCACCTAAAGTATCAGCGCAAACAATCAATGCAACTCTTCTCGAAGATGCGCTTTATCGGTGCACAGTTTAGTGAGTATCTAAAGGATGACTTATGGCTGGAGCTGGCTCGTAATGCAAATAGTATGGCGCAACTCCTAGGTGATAACCTCTCTAAGTACTTTAAACTCTCGCAGAGCATTGAGGCTAACGAGGTCTTTGTCTATATGCCTAGCAAGGTCTATGAAAAACTCAAGGAGCAGTACTTCTTCTATGTGTGGAACGAGGCAACAGATGAGGTGCGCTTTGTGTGTAGCTTCGACACCACACCTCAGGACGTTGAAGGGCTAGTTGGAGCCATCGAGGATATACTATCCAACCTTCGCTAGATATTGTATTGTTCTAATTCTTTTACGGATTATATCTAATCGTTGTATAGCGTTGCTAGGCGAGCTTGAATTGCTTCATCTAGGATAAAGTCATCAT
This sequence comes from uncultured Rikenellaceae bacterium, assembly GCA_964371395.1. Classification (GTDB taxonomy): domain Bacteria; phylum Bacteroidota; class Bacteroidia; order Bacteroidales; family Rikenellaceae; genus Mucinivorans. The sequence goes on from CAYJLU010000010.1 coordinate 23,731, forward strand.
ACTCCATATACTTATCCACCATACCGTTAGGAGTAATCTCTATAACTCGATTAGCTACCGTATTGATAAACTCGTGGTCGTGAGAGGTCATAAGTACTACACCCTTATAGCCCATAAGGCTATTGTTGAATGCTTGAATACTCTCTAGATCAAGGTGATTGGTCGGAGAGTCAAGTATTACCATATTTGGATTTTGTATCATCATCTTTGATATCATACAGCGCATCTTTTCACCACCTGATAGCACCTCCACACGTTTGTGTATCTCCTCTCCACTAAATAGCATTTTGCCGAGGTAACCACGTATAAATAGTTCTGAGGTGTCGGGAGAAAATTGCGTAATCCAATCGGCAATCGTTAGTGAGTTGTTGAAGTATTCAGAGTTATTAAAAGGCAGATAGGCGTAGTTAATGGTTTGTCCCCATTCAACCATTCCTTCCTCTAGCTCCTCGTGGTTTGCAATCATTTCCAGCAGAGCTGTAACGGCTCTAGGTTCACGAGAGATAATTACGACTTTATCGCCCTTTTCGATTGTGAACGATACGTTGGAAAATAGTGTTTCGCCCTCAATCTCCTTAGAGAGGTTGTTTACCGATAGTATCTTAGTGCCGGGTTCACGCTCCATCTGAAATATAATGGCGGGGTATTTACGCATTGATGGCTTAATCTCCTCAACGTTTAGTTTCTCCAGCATTTTCTTACGAGATGTAGTTTGCTTACTTTTAGCCACATTGGCACTAAAGCGAGCGATAAACTCCTGAAGTTCTTTGCGTTTTTCCTCAGCCTTTTTGTTCTGTTGAGCTTGTTGTCTAGCAGCGAGTTGGCTAGACTCATACCAGAAGCTATAATTACCCGAGTAGGTATTAATGTCGCTATAATCAATATCGATTGTATGGGTTGAGACTGAGTCTAGGAAGTGGCGGTCGTGTGATACTACAAGTACAGTATTCTCGTAATTTGCAAGGTAGTTCTCAAGCCACATAATGGTCTTTAGGTCGAGGTCATTGGTAGGCTCATCGAGCAGTAGGTTGTCGGGCTTTCCAAATAGAGCCTGAGCAAGTAGTACACGCACTTTATCCTTAGCATTAAGGTTTGCCATAGTCTCATAGTGTAGAGCCTCTTTAATGCCAAGTCCGCTGAGTAGATTAGCTGCATCACTCTCTGCACTCCAACCCTCTAGCTCCGCAAACTTCTCCTCTAGATCGGCGGCCTTCAGCCCATCTTCCTCGCTAAAATCCTCCTTGGCATACAGAGCATTCTTCTTTTGCATAATATCCCAAAGTACAGTGTGCCCCATAACTACGGTGTCGAGCACTGTAAACTCGTCGAATTCAAAGTGATCCTGTTTTAGTACCGAGAGTCTCTCGCCGGGGCCAAAGGTAACGCTACCTCTCGATGGATCAATCTCGCCACTCAATACCTTTAAGAAGGTGGATTTACCTGCACCATTTGCGCCTATAACACCGTAACAGTTACCCGGTGTAAACTTTAAATTAACGTCCTTAAATAGTACTCGTTTGCCGAATTGAACCTCTAGGTTTGAAACAGTTATCATCTTTTTTGTAAAATTAGCTCTAAAATTAGGGCGCAAAGGTACACATTTTTTTATTATTTCCCCCCCCAGTAATTAAAATAGATTGTTTTTAGAAACTCCTATAAACCCGCTTTATAGCCACACAGTAGAACTAGATTTTTGAACTATTGTTAATTAGAAAATAGTTTTTTGTATCTTTGTGGGCTAACTACATAAATACAATAGCAATACTATGCCTAAGAGTAACACAAAGTTATTTAATTCAAACTACATAATTATTTCCTTAGCGAGCTTCTTAATGTTCATTGCCTTTTATTTGCTGATGCCTGTAATTGCTATGTATCTAATTGACGAGTTCGACAGTGATCAGACCACCGCTGGTATTGTAGTGGCATCGTATATTATTACATCGTTATTAACTCGCCCATTCTCAGGCTATCTAGTTGATAAGTACGATCATAGAGCATTCTATCTCTTTACACTGGGACTCTTCACACTACTGCTTGGAGGTTACCTTGTTAGTACTTCAATAGGCGCACTAGTGGTAACTAGAGTGTTATTGGGGGCGTGTTTTGCGATGGTGACAACGGCTGGTAGCACCCTTGTCATTGATGTGATGCCATCTGCTCGTCGTGCCGAGGGTATTGGATATTTCGGTGCAGTAATTGTGCTATCAATGGCAATAGGACCTATGTTGGGATTGTATCTACTTGAGACATTTTCATACACAGGACTCTTCGTCGTAGCATTATTATCATCCCTGCTAGGTTTTATTTCAGTTCTATTTGTAAAGACTAAACGCAGAGAGTCGATAGTACGCCAAGATAAGTTGTCTTTTGATAGATTTTTCCTAACCAAGGGACTCTCCATTGCCGTTGTAATCTCGTTACTGTACTTTATCTATGGTTCGATAATGGCATATATATCGCTATATATTCGAGAGAGTGGCCAGGATATATCCTCGGGTAATTTCTTTTTGTTATTTGCAGCTGGTGTGATACTAAGTAGAATATTTACGGGTAGACATCTAAATCGTGGGCGACACTTTGCCGTACTTCAAATAGGATTAATAATAACTATACTCTCAACGGCTCTTTTAGTGTACTACCTAACTCCAGTGAGCTTTATTATCTCATCGCTATTTCTAGGTGTTGGTTTTGGTACAACGGCTCCAGCGGTACAGACTATGATTATTGACCTAGTACCACACAATCGTAGAGGTACAGCTAACTCAACCTACTTTATTGCCCTTGATGTGGGTTCAGGTTCGGGGATGTTATTTGGAGGAATCATAGCATCGGCGTATAACTATCAGGCAATTTTTGCCATAGGTTTATTACTAAGTATCGTAGCGGCAATCTACTTTAACCTATATGCTAGGGGTGATTACCGCCGCCGACTCTCAAAGTTCCTAGAGGAACAACATTAATAAATGTTACAGTGGGTGAATCTAAAACTCTATGATAACACCAAATGTAGGGATAATAGTGCCACCAATTGTATTCTCATAACTCTTTAGGATATACCTTCCCGGATTTGCAGGATCCTCGATATAGTTTCCGTTGAGATCCTCTTCTGGTAGTAGTATATCTTGCCCATATGCCTCATAGTTATAAAGGTTCTGGATGTCGAGATATAGCCCCAGTGTCCAATTTTTAAAGAACCACATCTTATCTACTCTAAGGTCTAGTTGATGGAATGCGGGTAGTCGCTCAGAGTTCGTTAGTTCATAATCTAAGACAGGTCTACTGTTAGTTTGCCAAACATCGATATTTGAACTTAGCTCCACATCATATGGAGTGTATGGTGCTCCTCCTGCAAAACGCCATCTGATACCTATATCCCAACCTTTGCCTAGTTCATAAGAGGCAAGGAAGTTAAATAGGTGGCGGTAGTCCCAATTTGTAGGTATATATCTATTGGTTACACTAAAACCATCACCGAGCTTTGCATACTGCGAATTAAAGTATGTATAGCTTGTAAATATACGTACTCCAAAGAGGTCTTCATTTCTATACGATACCTCAAAACCAGTGGAACGAGCCTTACCAATCGATGCAGCAGGTTCGGCACCTACGGCAAATACATCGGAGGAGGTGCTACCAATCGCCGTCGAATCTATAAGTGACATAGGGTAGTGGTCATAGCTCTTGTGAAATGCCTCGAAAACTACTGTTTGAGTACGGCTAGGTTTATATTCAACACCAACGGTGAATTGATTTGAACCTATGTATTTTAATCTATCACGATTTACAAGTACTCCTTGGTCATCTCTAAAACCGTAGGTGGTCAGTGTAGGTTCTTGATAGTACCTGCCAATATTTCCGTTCAGTGCCCATTTATCGTCAAATTTCCAGCTCACAGCTAATCGTGGAGAGAGCTGATTTAGTGGGTTGCGCATCTCTGAATTGTAGGTGTTACCCTCAAGCCTAAGTGCTGCTAAAACTCGTAACTTATCGTCAAAGAATCGTTTATTGAGCGAAGTGTACGCCGCATAGCTAAATAGAGATAGATCAGAGTCGTAAATATCTCTTAAGCGATTGTTATCCAAGAATATTATTTGGTTATTGTATGCCGAATACCAAGCCGCATTGCCCGAAATACCATAGTTTAGGGTATATCCACCCTCTAGTCGCTGTGTGTACTCGACTCTAGCCTTTAATTCCGATTCACGTGAACGATACTCTAGGGTTTGTATACTATCATAGCTGTTATCAAGCCACTTGTTTAATCTATTGTCCATTTGATTGTGACTAACGATAAAATCAAGCGATCCGCTTGGAGTTAATCTACTGTAAACAGCCCCTAATACGTAGCTCCACTGATCGTTTTCGGGTAGAAAATCAAGGAGTTGTTCAGTCGATGGCTTCAATTCATCCATATCGGTGTTGAGCCTATTTTGATCGAACGAACCCAGTCCAATAACTTTCAGAGTGTTTTGTTTATCAAATTTGTGAACGTATTTAAATTGCGCATCTTGGTAGGTTGGCAATATCGGTAGTTTGAGTGCTGAGAATAGGAATTGGAGGTAGCTGATTCGATAGGATGCAATTAGTGAGGACTTTTCACTGAGTGGTGTATCGAATGTGATTGCTAGATCTGAGCCGCCGATTGAAAATTTAGTCCTAAAGTTATCGCTATTTCCCTCCTTTAGTTTCAGATCAAGAACCGAACTGAGTGCTCCTCCTCTAGCAGCTGGGAATGCTGAGGTGTAGAGTGTTGCGCCGCTGATAAAATCACTATTGACTATCGAGGCATTTCCACCTGTTGCACCTTGAGTCTGGAAGTGATTTAGAATAGGTATCTCTATTCTATCGATAAAGAATGAATTTTCATTTGGTCCTCCTCCTCGAACGATAAGATCATTGCGATTAACTGACTGTGCGGCAACTCCCGGTAGGTTCTGTACTGCCTTAGATATATCTCTGCTAGCACCCGGCGAGCGTTCTATCTCCTCGATATTGAGCCTCTTGACTCCAACAGGCGGAACCTCCGAACGCCTCAACGAACGTGCAGTTACCACTACTGCATTAATTTGTTCAATAACTTTAAATAGTTCAACGTTAAGCTCCGTGTCGTTAGCAATAGAAATCAACATAGGCTCACTAGTTAGCTCCTCGAAACCAAAGCTATTAAAGATTAACTGTTGATAGCCTAGTGGGGCACTGTTAAATTCATAGTAACCAGTGCTATCGCTTAAGGTAGCTTGTCCAGTGCCTTGAACTGTAATATAGGTGTAGTGGATAGGCTTGCCTGTCTCCTCTGAGATTACTCGTCCACTGATCCTGCCATACTGCTGCGCTAGAGATGAACTAAAAGAGAATAGAAACCCGATGGTAATGATAATTGATAAGTATTTGCCCATAATATATATTTTTTTTGTGCAAGTAATGCAATAATTATTCCACAGTGTTTTTAGGTTGTTGTGGAACATAGCTGACAAGGAATACA
>CAYJLU010000011.1:0-28498 GCA_964371395.1 uncultured Rikenellaceae bacterium
GTGACTGAAGAGTCATTAGAGTTATCTTTAAAATATCGCCGCCTTGCAACGGTCTTACATATTTAGAAGAGTTATACATAATAATGTGGCACTCCAGACAATAGTCTGAGGTGCCACATTATTTTTATACAGTATTAATATTCTGTTGGATTATATCCTACTCATCTTAGGGTTTATAACCAACACCTCATACACCTTGGAGTTATACCAAGAGGCAAACGGGTAGCGTTGAAGCATTATTCCCATAGTATAGTCAGATGTGGCAAAATCCTCGGGGATAATCATACCAGTACTGATTATTACCTCAGAGTCTGCAATAAGTTTCTTATTACGAACAGGTAGATTAATCTCAAAGAGCTTACCTCTACTATCTCTAATGTGCATAACCATTACAAAGCCCTCACTTCCACCTAACGGGATGTCGAAATTGTATGGATTTTTGACCTTAAGTGTCAGAGCCAAATCTTGTTTAGTTAATAGCTTCTCGGGGAAACTTTGAGGAGTAATCTCCACATCTCTAGTTGGAATATAGTGCTCCACAACATCGTATAGTATCGTCCCGATAGATGGAATATTCACTGATTTGTATAGCTTGGTAAGTGAATCTCTATCTACGGTAGAGTAGACTAAATCATTAATCTCCACAGCAACACTTTTTCCATAGAGTTCAGTGTCTATATCTAAGAATTGGTAGTGGCTAGAGCGATAGTAGACACTCGGAGCTGCATAGCTTGGCATCTCAGAGTAGAAGCTCATAAGTGCGGCTGTTGAGTATTTGCCCGCTGTGATAAATGCCTCAACAGGTTTTTTGTTGGAGTACTCCTTGACATCCTTAATAGTCCATTCAGCTCTATTTATTCCGATCTCTTTACCATATAGTTTTAGTGCAGATGGGAGTATGTCTCCTGCCGAGATTATCAGTATGTGAATGGTAAGCATAATTGCGCCAACGCTGATAGTAGCCACATTTATGTACCTTCGTGCGCTAGGAGATGTATTGCCACGGCGAGTATAGAAATATGCCATTGGTAGTAGCATAGATAGCATCCACTGAGGCTGTACGTGCCCCTTTGTCGTAGAGTACAGGAAGAAGACTAGGGTGACTATTGCAAGCACTCGAAGAAACCTCTCAAGGGGGGGGAATCGATATGGATTTTGCTTAAATAGGGTTATTACAAATGGAATTGTTAGCAGTGGGTTATAAACCACAAAGTAATTAACTATATAGTCTAGCAAATAGCTAAACTTAAAGTGCTTAGATCTTTCAACTAGGTGGTAGTTAAACGATACAAAGTCGTGAGAGTATTGCCACTTAAGGTGCGGAATATAGAGTATAAGTGCAATTACACCTGCAAGGTAGAATCTCCAGTTTAATAGTAGTCGTGGTTGTGCTATGATCATTGCAAATACTACTAGTACACCCTGATACTTTGCGTATGCCATCATTACAAAGCCAAGGGCTAGCAGTAGTGTACTGATTAGGTAGTATCTATCTATAATTTGTCCTCGATTACCAAATCTCGGCCAGGGGTTAGATGAAAACTTATTATATGCAAAAACAGTCAAAACTGTGGCAAGTAGTAGTGGTACGTCAGGGGTCATCACAAAACCATAGACGTGGAACATCGGCAGTGAAAAGCATATCAAGAAGTATCTAATTGCTGAGCGATAGTCTCCATTTCCTCTACGTACTATTGTCCAGAAGAGGTATATGTAGAGCGGTTGAAGAACGATTGATAGTAGTCGTACTCCCAATTCACTATCTCCTGCTATATCCACTCCAATCTTTGTAAGTAGGGCAAAGAATGGTGGGTGATCGAAGTAACCCCACTCTAAGTTTTGTGCCAGCACCCAGTAGTAAGCCTCATCGGGTATGAGTTCGCTGGAGGTAGCTGATATTATGTTTAGTATAGACCACAGTAGCAGCAAAATAAAGAGAAGAGTGTTGGGATTTTGTTTTAGATACTTAAGCATAGTTCTTGATATCAATTAAATTGGAGTACAAAATTAGTAAAAAAAGAGTACTTTTGTACTCCAATTATCAAATTTTGAATAGATGAACGACATTAAATTCAGTAAGCGAGTACTTCACAATGGGCTTACAGTTATTATCCATAGAGATATATCGACGGCTATGGCATCGATAAATTTGCTCTACAAAGTAGGTTCTAGGGATGAAGATTTTAACCATACAGGGCTAGCTCACCTATTTGAACACTTGATGTTTTCGGGATCAGAGCGTGTAGAGAATTTTGATGAGGTGCTACAACGAGCCGCCGCCGAGAATAATGCCTTTACCAACAATGAGTACACGAATTACTACATAGCACTACCAGCAACTAATCTAGCCACTGCACTATTTGTCGAGGCTGATAGATTACGTGCCTTGACACTCAGCCAAGAGAGTTTGGATGTGCAGCGAAAGGTTGTTGTGGAGGAGTTTGCACAGCGTTATACCAATAAACCCTATGGAGACGTATGGCCTATGTTGCGTGAGATGCTCTATGACAATGAGCATCCATATAGCTATACGACTATTGGACGTTCGACCCAGCATATCGAAAAGACCACACTAGAGGATGCTCGAAGATTTTACAATCGCTACTACACCCCACAGAATGCTATACTAAGTATTGTATCACCGCTTGAGACCGAGCTAGTCTTTCAGGAAGTTCAGCGATGGTTTGAGACTATTGAGCCAAAGCATACTGAGAGTCTAGAGCGTGATTTTTCGCAATTTAATTACAAAAATAGTCATAGAGAGGTAGAGCGTGATGTACCAGCCTCGATGATCTATATCTGTATACCTATGGAGGGACGTACCTCGCACCAAGCCACAGTACTGGATGTTGCCACTGATGTACTCAGTGGGGGTGAATCTAGTCGACTTGTTCAGCGATTAGTTAAGGGAGATGCTCTATTTTCGAGCGTAAATTGCTACCTGACCGCAGAGAAGGGCACAGGAATACTCGTTACCACTGGTAGATTAATGGAGGGAGTTACAATGGAGCAGGCCGAGGAGGCACTATGGCGTGAGCTTGACAATATTGCAAGGGATGGTGTGACTAGCTATGAATTGGAGAAGGTTCGCAATAAATACGAGGCAAATAACTACTTTTCATTAATCAACTCTCTCAATAAGGCAATGAATCTTGCATACTATGAATTTCTAGGCTCTGCCGATATGATTAACAGTGTGGTTGAGCAACACGCAGCGGTCGAGAATCACCATATAAAGGAGGTATGTAGCGAAATTTTCCAAAAAGAGAAAGCGTCTACACTTTACTATAACGCAAAGAGATAACTATTATGACAAATATACTACCCGAAGTTGTTATACCTACACACCTTGAACTAATTGAGCCAAAGGTGTCGAACAGCTCCAATGGAGTTTTACTCCACACCCTACGTAGCGATAGTGCGTCGGTTATTCGCCTAACGTTAGTCTTTAGAGGTGGGTCCTCTGTGCAACGAGTACCGTATGCCGCAGCTTCAACTCTCTCTATGCTCTCGGAGGGAACTAGAGACTTTACCGCACAGCAAATTGCCGAACAGTTGGACTTCTACGGAATGTTCTTTGATAACTCTACCGATAGGGACTACTGCTACTTGACCATAGCTACGATGAGTAGATGTATTGATCAGGCATTGGAACTTTTGGAGAGTATGGTACTTAGACCACTATTTCTCGATAGTGAGCTTGAACTATACAGGGCAAAGAAGCGACAGCAAATTATAATTGATAGGGCTAAACCATCCTATATTGCTCGTGAGGCATTCGTTACAGATCTCTTTGGTGAGTCGCATCCATACGGTCGCTTTGCCTCGCACGAGATGTACGATAGCCTAACACCAGACCACCTTAGAGAGTACTATGATGAAAATCTAACTGCCCAGAAGTGCTTTGCGGTGGCGTCGGGAGATATTACCGATAGTGCACGTAGTAAAATAGTAGCATTTCTAGAGAAGTTGCCCTCAAGCAGTATAGAGTCTCGACCGATAGATTTTAGCCTCTGTCCACGAACAGAAAAGTACCACCACATCGAGCGAAAAGAAGCAGTACAGAGTTGTATTAGGATGGGTAGACTACTATTTACCAAAGAGCATAAAGATTTTATACCAATACAACTACTTGCAATGGTAGTAGGGGGTTACTTTGGTTCACGTCTAGTCCAAAACCTCAGGGAACGCAACGGTTATACCTATGGAGCATACTCGGCAATAGTAACACTCTCAAATAGCGGTTACTTTGCCATTGCCACAGATGTTGATATTGAACATCGTGATGATGCCATAAAGGAGATAAACTATGAGTTGTCGAGACTTCAGAGTGAGTTGATTCCAGAGGAGGAGTTACAGGGGGCTATAAGTACTATTACGGGGGAACTTATGCGCTTAATCGATGGTCCATTTGGAGTGGCGGATGTTGCAATTGAGAATATACAGAGTGGATTTTCTTATAACTATCTAAATGATTTCTTAAAGACAGTCAGCTCGATTACACCGCTAGAACTTAGAGAAATTGCAAGAGAGTACCTCTCACCCGATGATATGCACTGTGTGGTTGTAGGCTAGAGTAGCCACCAAAGTATATAGATAATATTTTTCATCTACTGTGTTACTTAAAGTTTTTTTGTTATTACTTTTTTTTAGTTTTAGCAATACTTATGCCACAAACCATACCATTGAAAAGACAGTGGCGTTATTGATAAAATTTCGGTGCTCGTAGATATATAACCAAGGAAGTGGGTAAAGCTCCCCTTTGTTAATTCTATTGATAAAGAATTTTGTGATTGTGCTCAATGTGTCTGATACTGGTTTCAGAGAGAGGTTAAGAGATCGTTTATTGTATAACTCAATTAAGGTTAATATTTAGCTTCAAAATCTCATCCACCTATCAACACTCTTCATAGCGGAGCAAAACATAAGTTTTGCTATGGTCTCAAAATAGGATTTAGATTTTCTCGTAATAGCAAAGCTGAGTTGTAAAATTTCTAAAAAATTTTGTGCTCTGAGATAAAAACTGTAAATTTGTGGGGTTTGAAAATTGATAGCTACCATACAATCGAGAGGGAGGCCACTGCTGAGATAAAGGAGCGGTCCAGTCGTTTTATTGCCTATGCCTATAAGGTTACTAATGTTGAAGAGGTTGATGCTATTATCTCTACGATTCGTAAGGAACACTATACCGCTCGCCACCACTGCTACGCTTGGCGGATCGGAGCGGAAGGTAAACTCAATCGTGCAAACGATGATGGAGAGCCTAGCGGTACAGCAGGCAGGCCAATACTTGGACAATTACTCTCTTTTGATGTGAGCGATACTTTGGTAGTAGTGGTACGATACTTCGGTGGAATACTTCTAGGGACTGGAGGATTGGTCTCGGCATACAAGAGTGCAACAGCTGCCGTACTACAAGAGGCTGGAAGGGAAGAAAAAGTGCTCAGAGTATGGCTAGAGCATAGGGTTAGCTATGCTGATCTAGATACTGCAATGAAGATAATAAAGCGTAGAGGGTTGCCTCTAGCTCCGATTGAATATGAGGGTATTGATTGTTTATTGCGTATAGAGGTACGTGAGAGCGAGGTAGAGGAGCTAACCGAGGAGTTGAATGATAGATATAGTCAATAAATAATAATATTTTAAGAAAAGTTATGCACAAGAGTTTAGTATCAATAGATGACTTCTCGAAGGAGGAAATTTTACATATTTTGGATCTAGCTGCTGAATTTGAGCTTAATCCAAACTCTAAGTTACTGGAAGGTAAGGTAGTTGCCTCACTATTCTTTGAACCTTCAACTCGAACACGACTTAGCTTTGAGAGTGCTGTTAATAGGCTAGGGGGTAGCGTTATAGGTTTTTCGGACGCTACGGCAACGAGTGTGAGTAAAGGTGAGACAATCCACGATACTATAAAAGTTATTTCAAACTACTGCGACCTTGTAGTTATGCGTCATCCAGTTGAGGGTGCTGCTCGTTTAGCTAGTGAGGTCAGTGCAGTACCAGTGATCAATGCGGGAGATGGTGCTAATCAACACCCAACCCAAACACTCTTGGATCTATACTCGATAATCAAGACTCAAGGCAAACTAGATAATATCAATATAATGATGGTCGGTGACCTAAAGTATGGTAGAACAGTGCATTCGCTACTACAAGCTCTTTCACACTTTAAGGCAAACTTTACTTTTGTATCTCCTGTGGAATTGCAGATGCCCGTGGAGTATAAGACATTCTTGTATGAGAAGGGGATAAATTACTACGAGACAACCGATATGATGGAGCGTATTGAGGAGTGTGATATAATCTATATGACGAGGGTTCAGGCGGAGAGATTTGCCGATAATATGGAGTATGAACGTGTAAAGAATGCCTATGTTCTTCGCCGTGGAATGCTCGAAAACACAAAGGATAATATGCGAATACTCCATCCACTGCCTAGAGTAAATGAGATACATAAGTCCGTGGATAAGAGTCCAAAGGCATATTACTTTGAACAAGCACGAAATGGTGTATTTGCACGTCAAGCTGCAATTTGCCACCTGCTAGGTCTTAAATAGTTCTAATAATAAAACAAAAAGGAACAATGAAAGTAAATAATAAGAAAATGGAGGTAAGTGCAATAGAGAATGGTACAGTCATTGACCATATCCCTACTTCGGTTCTATTTAAGGTACTTGACCTGCTAGGGCTTGAGACTATTGAACAACAGGTTATTATTGCCACTAACCTATCGAGCAATAGAATCGGAAGAAAAGCGTTAATTAAACTTGTGGATAGGTATTGTGGTGACTATGAGATGAACTACCTTGCCCTTGTAGCACCAATGGCACGTATATCGACTATTAAGGACTTTACGGTTATCGAGAAGCGTGATGTTGAATCTCCTATGGAGGTTAAGGGTTTTGTTGCGTGTGCCAATCCAATGTGTATTACCAATCACGAGAAGGTGGAACAGAGTTTCAAGGTGCAGATGCAGGCAGGAGAATTGAGGCTCAAGTGTCATTATTGTGAAAAAAGCACTATGCAAGAGCAGATAGAAATTATTAGAAAAAAGTAGATGGTAAAGCGACGAGGCGAAAGAGAATATATCAAGATACGTGGTGCTAGAGTGCATAACTTGAAGAATATTGACGTTGATATTCCTCATAATGAATTGGTTGTTATCACCGGGCTCTCTGGATCAGGCAAATCTACACTAGCTTTCGATACTATCTTTGCAGAGGGGCAGAGGCGTTATGTCGAGAGCCTCTCGGCGTATGCACGTCAATTTCTCGGTAAGATTGAAAAGCCAGATGTGGATAGTATCGAGGGTATAGCCCCTGCTATTGCTATCGAGCAGAGAGTAACGGCACGTAATGTGCGCTCCACGGTGGGCACCTCAACGGAGATATACGACTACTTAAGATTGTTGTTTGCTCGTATTGGTAAGACTATATCGCCTGTAAGTGGCATAGAGGTCAAAGCAAATACTATTGTAGATATACTTGAGGCGGTTCAAAGTGCGCCCAATGGGCAAAGAATAGTTCTAGGCGTTAGAGTAGAGGTGGATCAAAACGAAGGTCTAGTAAGTTCGCTAATGGGATTGATAGCCGATGGATGGCAGAGACTATTTATTCCTGCAACAGGAGACTTTATAGCAATTGATGAGATTGTAAAAGAACCTAAGATATATGAACAGAGCGAGATTGTTGTTGTTGTCGATAGGTTTTCAGGAGGTTTGGACGATAAGGCTAGAATTTTGGACTCTGCATCTCGTGCCTATGAGTTAGGCAAGGAGGAGTGCACACTCTTTAGTTATAGTGAAGAGCAGTGGATAGCAAGGGAATTTTCGACACTATTCCAAGCCGATGGTATTACCTTTGAACGACCTACCGAACACCTCTTCAGCTTTAACAATCCAATTGGAGCCTGCCCTATGTGTCAAGGCTATGGTAAGGTTACTGGTATAGATGAGGAGCTAGTAGTTCCAGACAAGAGCAAGAGTATCTATGATGATGCAATTGTAGCGTGGCGAGGTGAAACTATGAGTTGGTGGAAGAATCAATTAATAGAGGCAGCCTCACTAACGGGTATCCCAGTACATAAACCGTTTTTTGAACTCTCTCGTGAGCAGAAGAACTTGATTTGGAGTGGTAATGAGCACTTTGAGGGGCTAAATAATTTTTTTACATTCCTAGAGGGCGAGAGGTATAAGATTCAGTATAGGGTAATGCTATCGAGATATACAGGGAAGAGTGTTTGCCCTGAGTGTAATGGAGGTAGGCTTCGCAAGGAGGCAACCTATGTGCGTATTGGAGGTAGGACAATAGTAGAGCTGGTGAGTATGCAAGTGGGTGAGCTTCAGATATTCTTTAAAGATTTAGTCTTAGATAGTTATGATACGGTTATTGCGAGTCGAGTGCTAGAGGAGATTAACTCACGGATAGGTTACCTATGTGATGTAGGACTAGACTACCTTAGCTTAGATCGTGGTAGCGCAACGCTCAGTGGCGGAGAGAGCCAGAGGGTAATGTTATCCACCTCATTGGGGAGTTCGCTTGTTGGGTCACTATATATCCTTGATGAGCCTAGTATAGGTCTTCACCCGAGGGATAACCGTAGGTTAATTTCAGTTTTAAAGCAACTTAGGGATGTGGGTAATACGGTCATTGTTGTTGAACACGAACGAGAAGTAATAGAGGCTGCCGATACGCTTATTGATATTGGACCTCTAGCTGGAGAACACGGTGGCGAGGTTGTGTGGCAGGGGCGAGCCGAAAATATGACCGAAGGAGTGGCAGAACGTAGCCTTACGGCTGCTTTTCTTATGGGGCGCAAACAAATCAAAGTGCCTGAATTTACTCGTCAGTGGCGTGATTTTATAGAGATAAAGGGGGCTAGGCATAATAACCTAAAGGGTGTTGATGTCAAGTTTCCACTGGGTGTTATGACCTGTGTGACAGGAGTTAGTGGTAGTGGAAAATCATCACTAGTAGGTGATATTCTATACCCAGCACTCAGGCGAGAGTTGTTAGAGGTTGGTGGACGAGTTGGTGATTTTGATCAAATTCAAGGTGATATTCACAGTGTAAAGAGTGTGGAATTTGTAGATCAAAATCCTATTGGCAAGGGTTCACGCTCTAATCCAGTTACCTATATCAAGGCGTATGATGAGATACGTCGACTATTCGCCGAACAACCCCTAGCTGAGGCTGGTAGATTGGATCCGTCGTCATTCTCATTCAATATCGCTGGTGGACGTTGTGAGGAGTGTAAGGGGGAGGGTGAGATTAAGGTCGAAATGCAATTTATGGCCGATGTGGTACTTCCGTGTGAGGTCTGCGCAGGGAAGAGATTTAAGGATAATATCCTAGCGGTAAAGTATCGTGATCACTCCATATATGATGTGTTGAACCTTAGTATTGACGCAGCCATTGAGTTCTTCTCCCGAGATAACCGTAACGATAAGTTGATAAAAAAGATTGTACATAAACTCCGTGTACTCAGCGATGTGGGATTGGGGTATGTACGCCTTGGTCAATCGAGTTCAACGCTCAGTGGTGGAGAGAGCCAGCGGGTTAAACTAGCCTCTTTCCTACTAAAGGAGCGTGGAGATGGACCTATATTCTTTATATTTGATGAACCAACAACGGGACTACACTTCGAGGATGTTCGCAGGTTGCTTATAGCGCTCAATGCACTAGTGGATGTTGGTAATACGGTGCTTATTGTGGAGCATAATATGGATGTAATAAAGTGTGCCGATTGGGTGATTGATATAGGTCCAGAGGCAGGTCACCTTGGTGGTGAGATAGTATTTGAGGGGCTACCATCCGACCTTACAAAGTGTAAGAGAGGACATACGGGTGGTTACCTAGCAGAAGAGTATTTAAGATAATGACAGATAATAGAGAATTTACGGTGATAACTCTTCCCTCGGGGGTTAGATGTGTACACCGACGCTCAGATAGTCCAGTTGCTTACCTATCGTTAAACATAGGTGCGGGTACCAGAGATGAGCATACCCAAGAGCAGGGAGTAGCCCACCTAGTGGAGCATATGCTCTTTAAAGGTACAACAAACCACCGCTCATACTATATAAATAGTGCGCTAGATAGCGTCGGAGGAGAACTTAATGCCTTTACATCTAAGGAGGAGACCGTACTACACGCAACCTGTGCTGTGGAGTATGTGCAAAAAGGTGCCGCACTGCTCTGTGATATGGTGTTTCATTCGCTATTCGATAGTAAGGAATTGGAAAAGGAAAAGGAGGTGGTAATAGATGAGATAAACTCCTACAAGGATTCACCCTCAGAGCTTATCTTCGATGAGTTTGAGGAGCTACTATTTGAGGGTTCATCTCTTGGACGTAATATCTTAGGGGATAAACGTTCGGTGAAGCGTCTGAAGAGTGAGGATTTACAGAGATTTTGTAAGAATAATTACAGAACCGATAATATGGTTTTTGCACTGAGTAGTTCGCTCAGTGATAAGCAATTTAAGGGTTTGTGCGAAAGGGTATTTGCGAATCTTCCACAACGTGAGCCAGTGGTATCGAGTAGAATAAAGACTAAACCTGTTGAGCGATTCGAGGTTGTGCGCAAGAAACGAGTAGCACAACTACACGCTGTTATTGGAGGTTACGCTCCTTCGCTCTTTAGTGGCGACCGTTTGGTGGCGGCTCTTCTTATCAATATTATCGGAGGTCCCTCTGCACTCTCGAGAATGAATATGACTCTACGAGAGAAATATGGCATTACATACAATGCCGAGGCAGCGTACTGCCCATTTTCGGATAGTGGGCTATATACCCTATACTTTAGCTGTGATTCGAGTCGAAAGGAGCGTGCCGAACAGCTGTTATTCAAAGAGTTAGCTGTATTTACGGCGGGAATTATAAGCGAAGCAAAACTATCACGCTACAAGCGTCAATTTATAGGACAATTACTCATTGCTAATCAGAGTGCTGAGGGGGCAATGATGGCAGTGGCAAAGAGTCTGTTGTTATATGGAGGGTGTGAGAGTACAAGTAGTATAGTGGCGAAGATTAATGCCATCTCAACCGCTGATATACACAGAGTTGCCTCTATGATGTTTGCCCCTGAAAATATATATAAGTTGATATACCAATGAAAGAACTAGAGATATATGCCGCAGAGCATAGCAATAAAGAGCCTGAGATACTACGTGAACTCACCCGTCAGACGCACCTTCGAATTATAAATCCAAGGATGATCTCTGGGCATATTCAAGGTCAATTATTATCAATGATAGTCTCAATGGTTAATCCTAAAAGGGTATTGGAGATGGGAACTTTTACAGCATACTCCACCATCTCAATGGCACTCGCAATGGAACGAGATAGCCAACTCATAACCATAGAGATTGATGATGAGTTAGAGGATATTGCAACAGAGTATATTCAACGTGCAGGGGTTGGTGAGATAGTTGAGCAAAGAATTGGTGACTGCCTCGAGGTGATCGAGTCGCTCACAGGAAATTTCGATGTAGTGTTTATTGATGCAGATAAGCGAAATTATTTGGAGTGTTATGAGCGATTATTTGAGAAAAAATTAGTATCTTCGAATTCCGTGATAATTGCCGATAATACTCTCTGGGATGGTAAGGTGTTGGGTGAAACGGCTAGAAATGATAAGCAAACCATAGGTATTAAACGCTTTAACGATTTTGTAGCCGAGGATACTAGAGTAGAGAAGGTAATGTTACCACTGCGTGATGGCTTGACTATAATAAGAGTAAAATAAATTATTTAATAACCCATATAACTTTACTAATAACTAAATGAAAGAGACAATTCTTGCAATTAATCCCGGCTCTACCTCAACAAAGATAGCTATTTACGAGGGCACTGAGCAAAAGTACCAAACTAACCTTACGCACTCGACTGAGGAGTTGGAAAAGTTCCCTACCATAGCCTCACAATTTGAATTTAGACGTGAGGCAATTCGTGAAAACTTGGTTCAAAATGGCGTAAATCTTGCTGACATCGAGGTTGTGATAGGCCGTGGAGGACTTATATACCCTCTTGAATCTGGAATATATGGAGTTAATGAACTAATGAAAGAGCATCTTCATAATCCACCTCTTGGTCAGCACGCAAGTAATCTAGGTGGGCTTATTGCCGATGATCTAGCTCGTGAAATTACAACCCAAACTGGTAGTGAAGTTCGTGCATACATTGCAGATCCAGTAGTGGTTGATGAACTACAAGATGTTGCTAGAGTCTCTGGGCACCCGCTCTTCAAACGCCTATCTATCTTCCACGCTCTAAATCAAAAGGCAATAGCTCGTGCCTATGCCGCTGACTCTGGCAAAAGCTACGAGGAGTTAAATTTAGTGGTGGTTCATCTTGGTGGTGGTATCTCAATTGGAGCACACCGCAAAGGTAAGGTTGTGGACGTGAATAATGCACTTGACGGTGAGGGACCAATGTCGCCTGAGCGTTCAGGAACTCTACCTGTTGGTCAACTAGTTAAGCTATGTTTTAGTGGTCAGTACACCCAAGCTGAAGTAGCTCAAATGGTCAAAGGTCAAGGAGGTATGGTTGGATTTACAGGCTCAAATGATGCGAGGGTAGTATGCCAAAATGCAGAAGATGGAGATCCCGAAGCAAAACTAGTTGTCGATGCTATGTGTTATCAGATCGCTAAGTATATCGGAGAGATGGCAGTGGTTCTAAAGGGTGAGGTCGATGCAATTATCCTCACAGGCGGTATGGCTCGTGATAAGGCTATGACAGCTGATATTGCAGCAATGACCGATTGGATTGCTCCAATGGCGATATACGGTGGCGAGGATGAAATGGGCGCACTAGCACTCAATGCATATCGAGTGCTAAGAGGTGAACTAGAGGCTAAGATCTACTGCGGGAAGCAGTAAGTCGCCTAATTGTAAGAGTTAGTATCAGCAGTATCACTAATGTAATTATGGATACTGCTGAACTTGGTATATCGTATAGGTAACTGAAAGTAAGCCCGAAGAGAGCCGACAAGGTCGCCACAATAGAGCTAATGGTTACTATCCTAAAGTACCTCTGTGAGATCGATTTGGCTATGAGTACTGGTATAGTGAGCATCGAGAGCATAAGCATAATACCTAGAATACGAATATTTACAACTATGCCCACAGCTAGAATGATGAGCATAAGTGTATTGATAAAGCGTACTGGTAATCCCTGAGATGCGGCATATTGGCTATCGAGTGCAATATATAGGATTGCACGTCCAATCAGACAGTAGAGTAGAATAACCCCTAGATTGAAAAGTGCTAGATATAGTAACTGCTCGTTAGTGGTTAATAGCAATGATCCAAATAGATAGCTCATAAGGTTTGGGGCGTATCCCGGCGTTAAAAATATAAAGATCACGCCTATTGCCATCCCCGCACTCCATATAACGCTAGTTGCGCTATCTTCGCTGATTTTAAGTCTCCCACTTCTAGCCCTAGAGGTTAGATTCTCAATACTTAGTGCTGAGGCTATTGCAAATATAAGTGCGCCAAGTGTGGTACTAAAGCCTGCGAAGTATGCCAAGCCAATACCTCCGATTGAGGAGTGAGTAATACCACCACCTAGAAATAGCAACTTACGAGTAACCATATATGTGCCAATTAACCCACAGCTAATGCCAGAGAGTATTGCGGCAACTATTGCCCTTACAAAAAATGGGTGTGAGAGTATATCTTCCATAATTTTCTTTAGTGTTTTTTAAGAACCGTGTGAGCAACTTCTCCGTGGCCTACGATCTTTAGTGGACAGTCATAGTGTACTAATATTTCGGGAGTTATCTCAGCGTCAGGGTGGTAGTGCAGCGAGCGGTTGATACACGCTATCGAACGCACATAGCTGCATATTGTACCTAAATCGTGCGAAACCATTACTATTGCCATTTTAGAGTGCAGGCCTTCGAGTATTTCATAGAAACTCTCCTGAAAGCGGCTATCCACAAATGTTGTAGGCTCGTCGAGAATTAGTATATCAGGTTCGGAGATAATCGAACGGCAAAGTAGTACCCTTTGAAACTGACCACCAGAGAGTTCGCCAATTTGCCTATCGCTCAACTCCTCTAATCCGCAATCGGATAGCAACTTATCGCATAATATAATCTCTTGTTTACTAGGTCTATATCTTAGTGACTTGCCCTGAAGTCCGCTTAAAACAACCTCCTTGACGCATATCGGAAATTCTCGATCAAGGGTTTTATGCTGTGGCATATAGCCTATCTTTAATCCCTTGTTTATCTCAATTGTACCGCCTGAGGGTTTAATAAGTCCAAGTATCGCTCTGATAAGTGTAGTCTTTCCGCCACCATTTGGCCCAATAATACCAATAAAATCGTTGGAATTAATAGTTAAATTAACTGAACTTAGAGCCTCAACTTCGTCGTAGCGAACCGATAGATCATTTATCTTAATTATCTCCATCTCTAAGGGGCTGTTATTGAGTAATGAATATAGCTTCTGCAACCTCATTGATGGTCTCAGGCCAGTTATATGATAGTGGTTCAAATGAGGTTAGTGGAAGTTTAGTCTCATCGGATAGAACTCTAGCTGCATTATCTGAGTCGTGCGAACTATGTAAAATTGTGTGTACTCTATGATGTTTAATACTGTCTAGAGAGTGCCTGATAGATTTTATAGAAGGCTCTTTGCCATCTACTTCTAGTGCTATCTGCCTTAAATTATAGTCCTTAGCAAAGTAACCCAATGAGGGGTGTACAATCGCAAATGCTGAGGTTTTCGAGCTACTCCTAAGAGAGTTTATTGTGCTATCTACCTCTGCTATGAGTACTAATAGGGAGTCTCGTTTATGTTTATTTAACACTCCAAGTTTATCTAGTTGCTCGGCGGCGTTATTAGTTATAATAGCCATTGTCTTAGGTGATAGCCAAATGTGCGGATCTACCCCGTGAGAATGGTGGTGTTCCACCCCGTGGTGGTGATGGTTACACACCCCCTCAAGCATCTCAATACCCTTACTAAGGTCTGCTACTGGGCACCCTCCCTCAGCCATACGCTCGGCTAGTTCACCCTCGAAACCAAAGTGCCCGATGGTAAGATATAGACTTGAGTTACTCAGTTCGGCAATCTGTCTAGCGGTCGGCTCAAAGGTCTCAGGTGATGTTGCACCCGGTACTAAAACCTTTACCGTTACAGTAGAATCAGCTATTGACTCCACAACCCAACGTGTAGGTTCAATAGATACATATATAGTTGTACCAACATCATCTTTTAGAGAAGTTGAACAACTTATAACAGAAATAGATGTAATTGTAAGTAAGAGTTGACGTAAGATTATTTTCATATATATTTGAACGTTATTATAAAATTGTTGCAATGTATTGACAGAGCTTCTCAAGTCCCTCTTTATCTATATTATCGAAGGCTGAGAGTTTATCACTATCAATATCAAGTATGGCTATTACAGAATTGTTTTGTATAATAGGAACTACTATTTCGCTTCGAGATAGCGAACTACACGCAATATGCCCTTCAAATTTCTCGACATCCTCGACAATAATTGTCCCGGCATCCATCCAAGACTTGCCACAGACACCCTTACCATAGCCTATACGAGTACAAGCCACGCTGCCTTGAAAAGGGCCTAAGATTAACTCCTCTTTGTCAACTATATAGAATCCTATCCAAAACCATCCGAATGCCTCTCTGAGCAGTGCGGTAATATTAGCCAAGTTAGCCACTCTGTCGCTCTCGAAGCTACATAACGCCTCGGCTTGCTTTATAACCAATTGGTATTTTTGTTCTCTATTGGTTGATTTTTCGAATGTCAAATTATGTAGCATTATGAAATGTTTGCTCTTTTAAAAGATGTAAGCTACAAAGATAATAACTTTATTGAAAAACATTGCTATATATTTTTATTAGTTATATATTTGTAGTACCTTCGTGGCAGGGAATAATATTTCAACACGCTATAAAAAATATGAATCTTTTTAAGAGAGCTATGCCATTATTAGCAGGTATGGCAATTCTAAGTAGTTGTTCGGATGTGAACAAAACTACCGCAAATTTATTGGAGATGGAATCAGTTAGACGTTATCATAAATTAGACGACAACTGGTACTTTAAGAATCTTAATGCCCTAAGTCAGAGTGAAACAGTCTCAAGGTGGACCCGTGCAACTGTGCCGGGTACAATTCACACCGACCTGTTAAATAACAATCTAATAGAGCACCCCTATCGCTCGACTAATGAAGATAAATTGCAGTGGATAGGACTTGAGGATTGGGTCTATGAGAGTAAATTTTTACTCGACACAGCATTAATAGCCGAGGAGAATCTAGAGATAGTCTTTGAGGGGTTGGATACCTATGCCTCTGTATACCTGAATGATTCGCTGATTATCACAGCCGACAATATGTTTAGAGATTGGCGTGCAGACGTTAAGCAGTTGATTAATAAGGGAGAGAATGTTCTACGTGTAGAGTTTCTATCGGCATATAGTCAAGGGTTAGAGGTAGCAAAGAAATACCCGTTTAGACTCGCTGCGCATAACGACAGGAGTGAAGCTAAAACCTCTGTGCATACCCGTAAAGCTCCCTATCACTATGGCTGGGATTGGGGACCTCGGTTTGTTACCTGTGGAATCTTTCGTCCTGTTGTAATCGAAGGCTGGAGTAGTGCCAAGATTAGTAATGTACATTATATCGAAAAGTCACAGAGTAAAGATATAGCTACATTCGATGCCAATATCACCATTATTGCCTCTAAAGCTGATAGGGTTAATCTTACACTTAGCGATGATAAAGGTGTAAATTACTTTGGAAAGGTCGTTGAGGTCAAAGAGGGTGAGAATATAATAAACGTACCTTTTGAGATTAAGAACCCAAAGTTATGGTGGCCAAATGGTACAGGCAAAGCAAATCTCTATGAGATGAATCTTTTGGTTTCAAACCTAGACAATAGTATTAAGTATGACGAACAAGAGACCGAAATAGGGGTTAGAACCATTAAGGTTATCCGTGAGAAGGATGCTGATGGTATTGGCGAGGGTTTCTATGTTGAGGTCAATGGCGAACCTGTATTTTGTAAGGGTGCAAACTACATACCTCAGGATCTATTTCTACCTAATATCGATGAGGATAAGTATGAGGAGTTTATCGAGATGTGTGTGGAGAGTAACTACAATATGATTAGAGTATGGGGTGGTGGAGTATATCAGGACGATAAGTTCTATGAACTTTGCGATGAAAATGGGATTATGGTATGGCAAGATTTTATGTTTGCTTGTTCACTGTATCCGTGGGACGAGGAGTTCTTCGAGAATGTTGAGCAGGAGGCTATATATAATGTACGCAGATTACGCAATCATCCCTCAGTTGCCCTATGGTGTGGTAACAATGAGATAACCGAGATGTGGATACATTGGGGCGTTCAGTATGAGTATGGTTGGAATGAGCAGCAGAGCCAGCAGGTCTATGATGGTATGCGTGCTCTCTTCTATGATCTACTGCCACGTGTACTTCAGAGAGAAGATACCACTAGATACTACCATCCAAGCTCACCACTATATGGATGGGCTGCCCCAGAGAGTGCACACTCAGGTGATGTCCACTATTGGGGTGTATTCCACGGTGAACAACCATTTAGCGTCTATAAGGACAGACCCGGACGCTTTAGTAACGAGTATGGTTTTCAGTCACTTGCCTGTTATGATACATATCGTGAGTACTTTGAAACTGACGAGCTAGAGCTGTACTCCAAAGCTATGGTGGTGCATCAGAAAAATGCAAAGGGTTACCGTGTTATCGAGGAGTATATGGAGCGAGATCTTCCAATCCTTAAGGATAACTTCAGGGAGTATGTGTACCTTTCGCAGATACTTCAAGCCGAGGGTATTAAAATTGCGATGGAGGGTCACCGTCAGAAGAGACCGTGGACTATGGGTTCTGTCTATTGGCAAGTTAATGACTGCTGGCCTGTGACCTCTTGGTCATCTATGGACTCTGAGATGCGTTGGAAAGCTCTGCAATACTATGCAAGGGAGAGCTTTAAACCTACAATACTATCATTCGAGGCTATTGACTCGTCGAAGATGGTGAAACTTTGGGGGATGACCGATAAGTTAGTTGGTCAACGTGGCGATGTAACACTATCACTCCTTGACTTCAATGGCAAGGAGTTGTGGAGAGAGAAACTTGACATTAATATACCAAGAAATGGAAATCAGGAGGTTTTTTGTAGATCGGTCGATGAGCTGCTAAAAGGTGCTAATGCTCAACAAGTAGCACTTGTAGCTAAAGGCGAGATCGAGGGTAAGGAAGTTCGTAAGATTCATTACTTTGTACCATTCAAGGACTTAGAGTTGCCTAAAGCTGATTTTGAGGTGGTATATACAGCTGATGATAGTGATGAGGTCAAGGTAAAGATTACGGCAAAAACCCTGCTCAAGAATGTTCTGTTCGAGGCGGAAGATATACAAGAAAATCCATCCGATGCGTACTTTGATATGTTACCGGGCGAGACTAAAGAAGTCGAACTGTCGTTCAAAGATAAGCGAAATCGAGTAGAGCAGAGGGGTATATTTGTAACTACACTAAATTCAATGGTTGGCAGAGAATCTGCAAAACCTATAACTACAAACGTTGAGTAAAAAATAAAAGAGATGGAAGAGATTTTAGTATGCCCAAAATGTCAGGGCGAGAACTGTTACTATGATACAGTGTTGAATAACTGCCCTGATTGTGGTAATGAGTGGGTGCCTAGTGCTGATGGCGAGCAGAGCGAAACCGTAGCTAAGGACAGCAATGGTGCCGAACTTTTAGATGGTGATTCAGTGACTGTTATTAAGGATCTAAAAGTTAAGGGTAGCTCTATGGTCATTAAGCGTGGAACTAAGGTTAAGAGTATCCGTCTTACAGATAATCCACAGGAGGTTGACTGTAAGGTTGAAGGTTCAAGTATTGTGCTAAAGACCTGCTTCTTAAAGAAATAGATAGAGCGCAAAACCGAATATTTGTAATAGTATACCAGTTAAAATGAGTGCCTAAGGATATTTTTCTTTAGGCACTCATTTATCATTTGCAGAGGATCAAGGATATAAGAGACCATTGCAATACTTATGTTTTGCTCCGCTATGAAGAGCGTTGATAGGTGGATAAGAGATTTTGAAGATGGCTCTAAGTGCTCTGAAAGGAGCATACCTAAGTATGAGACTGAAGAGTCATTAGGGTTATCTTTAAAATATCGCCGCCTTGCAACGGTCTCTATAAAAGAAAGAGTGCAGATTATATAAAAAATCTACACTCTTAAACTTAATCTCTATACTAAATTCCGTTAAAGTAGATGGCTAATTGCACTATTTCGCTTAACCATATCCTCGATCTCCTCAAAGGAGAAGAATACTTCAGGGCGACCCGCAGCATACGATGCAATTTCATACTGATTATAAACCATCTTTATACCGTCTTTTAGAACAACGAAGTTTGAATTTAAATCAATATTATCAAAATCAAAGTAGTAGTCTTTTGCCAAATATTGCAACAATTTCTCCTTTAGGAGTTTTATCGCAGCGGCTCTATCTTCAATAATATCTTCAATTACTAATTTTCGACCACTCTTCAGATCAAATGTAACTAGTTCTAGTGGAGCTATACCGTGTACTCCACCAGCATACATATCGTAGTCAAGTTCAACTGAGGCTAGTCGACGATCTGTATATAACACCTTGCTTTTCTCAAACAGATATATAGAGTTTGCTCCGTAACCTTCCTCTTCGATATATGATTGATTGTTATCCGAGATCATCTCAATCTCAGCATAGCACAGATCGTATTGAGTCTTAAAGAAGTGGTTAAGACTATCTATACCAACTCCCTTACCCGAAAAACGAATTACCTCAAAACTGAATTCAATCTTAGTTGCTCCTGTGGTATCGTTAGCAAATTTTTGAAAATCTTGAAAAGATAGTTGCTCGATAGAGTAATTACGAATTGGGCTTTGAGTTACTTTCTCGGTAGATATTACCTCCGAATTTATCTCTCTTGGTTCGCCTCCAAATGCAAATGGTATTGCAAATAAACTTAGTATAAGTGCTAATTTTCTCATTGTAATAAAGTTTTAGATGATTAGTAAATTATTAACAAATATAGAATTTTTTTGTTAAAAAACAATAAAAAGTCCTTAAAATATACTAATTAAATTACAAAAACACTGCAAATCGTCCACAAAACTCTACCTCCAACCTCTCAGGAAATCAAGTATTGCCATACGTTTTTTGTTCTGTGGTTGGAGTTCCTCAATATATAACCAACCATCAGAGGCAGATACTCGAAGATAACTCTTTGAGTCAGTTTGCCATTGACCACAGGGTAATCCGTGATCTACAATCTCGTATTGACATCTGAATACTTTAGCTGTAATACTCTCCTTAATTGCTCCATCTAATCCTTGTGCGGAACTAATAACACACCACGCCGCAGGGTAGGGACTCAGCCCTCTTACCTTGTTATACAGTTCTTTAGCTCTAGATTCGGAGCCTACTACAAGTTCCATAGTTTCTTTGAAGAGCTTCGGTGCAGGTCTTAGATTATTCTGAGCAATGTTATTTTGGTTAGTTGTCTCAATATTACCTTGTGCAATTTGTTCGACGGTATCAACCACAAGAGTTGCGCCCAGCTCCATTAACTTGTCGTGTAGAGTCTCGACATTATCATTCTGGTTAATTTCACACTCACGACTATCGATTATCGCACCACAATCAATTTCGTGATTGAGGAAGAATGTAGTAACTCCTGTTTTAGTATCACCATTGATTATAGCCCAATTAATTGGTGCAGCTCCACGATAATCAGGCAGTAGTGATCCGTGTAGATTAAATGTACCTAGCTTTGGCATTGCCCAGACAATCTCGGGCAGCATTCTAAATGCCACTACAATAAATATGTCGGCATTGATAGCTCTCAGGCTCTCGATAAATTCTTCGCTACGTAGTCTATCGGGTTGAAGTAGGGTGATTTGCCCTTGAGGTTCTCGCTCTTGGTTGATAGAGAGGGTATAGTCTTTTACTGCACTGGTGCGTAGTTGACGACCACGTCCTGCAGGTTTATCAGCAACGGTAACTACACCCACAACATTATAATCACGCTCAACGAGTGCTCTTAAACTCCCAACTGCAAAGTCGGGAGTTCCCATAAAGACAATTCTTAGTTTTGACGCTTCATTTTTAGTCATAATAACCATCAAATAGTAGTTACATATGTAATGTATTGTATATTTACAAATGTAAGTTTTTATTCTATTACGTTTGTAAACAACCCTAGCTTGTGCCCCATATCACGCTCTTTAGTTTCTAAATATTTAATATTATGAGCGTTAGGTTTGATTACAATTGGAATGTTCTCTACGATAGAAAGCCCATATCCCTCTAGCCCAATACGTTTTTGTGGGTTATTGGTTAGTAACTTAATACGCTTAACACCTATTTCTCTAAGGATATTCGCACCAACTCCATAGTCACGCTCATCTGCCTTAAATCCTAATTGAATATTAGCGTCAACGGTATTTAATCCTTCTTCTTGAAGTTTATAGGCTTTGATCTTATTGAGTAGACCAATACCACGTCCCTCCTGCATTAGATATACAATAGCACCCTTGCCAGCCTCATCTACCATACGCATCGAAGTCTGTAATTGAGCGCCACAATCGCATCTGCAAGAGCCTAATATATCGCCAGTTAAACAAGATGAATGCATTCTCACTAATACCTCTTCATCCTCGGCCCATTCACCCTTAATTAGTGCAACGTGCTCGGCACCATTGCTCTTCTGGCGGAAAGGAACTAGGTCAAAGTCACCATATGCAGTAGGCAGTTTCACTCTCTCTCCTCGCTCAACAAGTGACTCTCTTTCAAGACGATACGCAATTAAATCAGCAATAGATATAATCTTCATACTGTACTTTTTAGCCACTTCGATAAGCTCTGGCATACGTGCCATAGTACCATCTTCATTCATAATCTCAATAAGTACGCCGCCTTCACGCATACCTGCCAGACGAGTAAGGTCGATAGCCGCCTCAGTATGCCCCGGACGACGCAGAACGCCTCTATCCTTAGCTCTAAGGGGGAATATATGCCCCGGACGACCTAACTGTTCAGGTTTGGTTTCAGGATCAACTAACGCTCTGATAGTCTTTGCTCTATCTGTTGCAGATACACCCGTAGTACATCCATCTCCTATAAGATCCACAGATACAGTAAATGGCGTACCTAGCATTGATGTATTATCACCAACCATCATATCCATCTGTAATTCAGCGCATCTGCTTATAGTAAGCGGAGTGCATAGTACACCTCTGCCATTGTGAAGCATAAAATTAACCTGTTCGGGAGTGATAGTCTCTGCTGCGCACACAAAGTCGCCCTCATTTTCTCTATCTTCATCATCAACTACAATAATGATCTTGCCCTCACGAATATCCTCGAGAGCCTCCTCAATTGTGCTTAGTACTGTCTCTTTTTTCATATATTTTGCAATAATTATTTTGTTTACATTTGTAAATTAACTTACTTTATTTCTCTGAAACATAGCTTTATAGACATTCAACTTAAATACCGAAGCAATTTTCTTCTTATTAAATGAAAATATCATAAACACTATAAATAGCACTATGTATATAGGTAAAAGTACGATACGGAGAACGAATAAAACCAAGTTATCATTAGAGGCTCTATTCCATTTTGTAATGATCGCCTTATATGCCTCTATGTTGAATAGTGCGGAGTCATTGGTTGACTTAATGGTCAGGAAAATAGCTATTGGGAATAGTATTATCGAAGACAACCACATACCGATAAACGGATGCATTGCGCCATCCTTTACGAACTTCTCGCCCATAGTTGATATTATGAAATATATAACAAAGAATATGACCGAGACAACAATTGGCATCCCTAATCCACCTTTGCGTATAATTGCACCTAAAGCACTGCCTATCAAGAAGAAAATCATAATAGAGAAGGGGAGTGCTATCTTTTCTTGGTAGTCAGCCTGCGCCCTGTATAGCATATTTGAGGCATATACCGGGAATTTGGATTCATATTTCACGTGGTTTCTCGCATCGTTTGCCAAACTCTTTGCCGCAGAAAATATCTTCTGCCTATCCTCTGTACTCATAGTATCGATTAACGGTAACTCCTTTAGTGGAGCCACCATTCTAGGTAGACTATCGAGATCTTTATGTGATGATAGGGTCTTAAATATGTAATTTTTGGTAAACGTGCGTTCGAATTTATCAACTAACGAATCCCTTGAGTGACGAATAGAGTCAATATCGTGCGATAATTCAATAATGTTTTTCGCCTCGCTACGTGTGCTAAATGCAGCCATATCAGAGCGTTCCATTGCAAATCCTGATATAGGCAACAACATATCCTGTCTTGAGAAGAGGTGATGCGATAACGAGTTGCGATTAAACCAGTCATAGTTCCGATTCTCCTCATACACCTCACCATTATATAGTGTAACCTCAAGGTATTTTCTGTCTTTTGATATACGTATATAGCCCGAATCAGCAACTGTTGTACGCATCATCTTTGTGTTGGAGTTATCATAGATCAAAACATTGGTAAGTAGACCGTTATCAGGACTTTGATGATCTACTCGTATGCTCATTTTAGGTATTCCATCAAAGAAAATCCCGTCTTTGAACTCCATCTCCTGATTCTGCTTCTCAATATCAGAGAGCAGGGAGTTCATCTTTTGATATGCGTACGGTGTTAAGTTGTTGATTAAGAAAAAACTACCTATACTCACAAGGATAATAAGTGCACTGAGTGGTCGGGTGATTCTGGGCAGTGAAATACCTGCTGCCTTAAGTGCAAGTAATTCATTATTTTCGCCCAGCCCTCCCATTGTCATAATGGCTGCTAGCAGGGTAGCGAGAGGTAATGCCATCTGAATAAGGGTTGCAGCGGCGTACATTATTAACTCAAAGATAACCTGCATTGAAAGCCCCTTACCGACAAGTACGTCAATGTACATCCATAAAAATTGCATTAGCAGGATGAACATTACTATAAAAAATGTAAGGACCATTGGCCCTGCGTATGATTTCAATAATAATTTATATACAACCTTCATCGATAAAATTCTGCGTATCTAATTTAGTCTAAGTAATTTAAGGAGTCGAATAGTCTTATTCATATATTGCTTAAGCTACAAAGATAACATTATTTATCGATTAATTATTATCGTCAAGTATTATTAATTTCAAAGAGTAGTAGAGGATATTCATTTAACAGATCACGCAAAATAGGTGTAACTAATAGATATATAGCAATTGAGCTTACTGTCAATCTCATCTATTTAACATAATATATATTATCAATACGGGAATGAGTCGAAAGATTCAAAGGTATTATCCTGATAAAATAAGATCACACGCTTAATAGTTCTCTGGGGTTGAATATTGCAAAGATCATTCATTGTTGTTTCAGTTACATTATCAGATTTTACAACAGGAGTATCCACTGGTTGAGTCTCAGCTATGGGGATTTGCGCATTTTGAGCTTGAGGTGCCGCAGTGGAATCGCTAGCAATGTTAACATTTGTAAATAGCATCTCATCACTTATATTCAGATTATTACCTTGCAAAGAGTTGTTGTCAACTGAAGTTACTGCATTATCTTTACTTTTGTAAATATTTTCAGGGTTATCAGGTAGTTTATCTGATGTTTTGACATTAGAATACATAGTTCCTTCGCCATTTATAAACCAATGTGGATTTACGTTAGGAAACATTGTCAGTAGTCGTGACAAGAAATCGAAATTTGGTTTATTCCTACCTGATAGTAAATGTGATATACTAGAGGGCTGTACGGATAATATTTCGGCAAATTTGGCTGAAGTTAACCCCTCAGCTTTTATTAATTTCTCTAACCTTTCGTTCATAATGGCGTTTGTTAATGTTTAATACACAAAAGTAAATATTTAATTTGAATTTACAAAACTTATTTTCAATACACATTTAGCTGTATTGTATTTTAATGCAATGTATTACTTTAATGATGGATTATAAAACACAGATTGTTAGATATTTAATTTCATTATCAGTTCATAAAATTTGTCAAATCATATGTTTTGTGATAATTTACATTATTTTCATTTGATTTATCACTCTATATAAATAAAGTTAATTTACTGACAACGAATAAATTGCAAATAAATATCTTTCAAATATATCACTCGAATATCAGTATGACAAATTCGCACGTTACAAGTGTAAGTGCCATCGTTTTGTTATTTTCGTTTTTTATGCTATCTTTGTTATCAAATTTTACAATAAAAATAACTCTGATGAGACTCCATAACCGTAGCAAGCAATACTCTACTCACCTACTCCTGTTGATATTAATCTCAACTCTCATTAGAGCAGTGCTCGCATTTGTTCTCGAGCTTAGTAATGATGAGGCATATTATAGAGTAATTGCGCTATTTCCAGAACTGACTAATTTCGATCATCCGCCACTTGTTAATCTGCTAATAAACTTTACAACACCTGAACATTTTACACATAATTTTGAAATATATGTACGACTCTTTTCGGTGATTATTGGTGCCATTAACACCTATCTGATCTATTTGATTGCCAAATCTCCGATCTTTAACTCGAAAAGTTCATTTCTATATAATAATTCGATAGATAGGCATAGTCCTCGACGTGGGTATATTGCGGCATTACTTTACACAGCTTCTATTTACTGTACTATTATCAGTGGTACGTTTATAATGCCTGATACTCCCCTATCACTTTTCTGGTTGCTTACGTTATTGATATTCAGCAGAATACTATTTCAAACCGCTCGGTTTAATTCAACGCTAATGCTCCTTGCGGGCATTATGATAGGCTTGGCAATGCTTTCAAAATATACTGGAGGTTACCTCTGGGTTGCAGCACTATTGTACATTCTATTATATAATCGTAGTATATTTAAACAGTGGTCATTATACATTTCTATTTTGCTTACGATAGCTGTATTTTCGCCGATTATTATCTGGAATTTCCAAAACGATTTCGTTAGTCTAACAATGCATAGCGAGCGTATTTCAAATGGTAGTTCGATTAATTGGTTATACCTATTCAGAGAGGTTCTTGGCTCAGCATTTTACAATGGAATTTTTAATTATCTACTAATAATCACCTCATTCTTAGCTTATTATTTGCTTGGCAGAAGATATATTTCTAGAGATCAGATACGTTTTCTGATATGCTTCTCAATACCAATGGTGCTTATCTTTCTGATTGCGGCTCTAACACGCCCAACACTGCCACATTGGTCAGCACCAGCCTATTACGCTCTAATTATATTAGCCGCAGCCTATCTCTCTTCAATCTCTAGAGGTGCTTATAGAAGATGGATGACATCAACTATCTTATTTACAATCATTGTAATAACCCTTGGAGTTTGCCAAATAAACTATGGTCTTTTTGACCTTTCATCTTCGAGAAACACTGATGACATAGCATATGGAAGTGAAGATCCTTCGCTTGATATGTATGGGTGGAGTCAACTCGCCGATAAATTTCATAGTATATACTCTAAGGACAAGGAATTAGGTATTATGCCTAGTGAGAATGTAATTTTGGTTGCAACAACTTGGTTCGAGGCTTCGCATTTAGAGTCATACATTGGATGCAGAGAGGAAGTGCGAGTTGTTGTGCCTTTGGAGCAGTCTGATAGAAATATATTTTTCTCAAGACTTTCAAGTCTAAGGGTTAATAGTAATTTTGCGAGTACTGAACCATTCTATCTGATTGTTTCGGGTAAGTTCTTTAAAAGTGAATCACCGACACTTTCACTTGTCGGCATTAACGAATCTACACCCTACGAGATTATTCCGATCGAGCGTCAGGGTAAATTGGCTCATAACTTTGTTCTCTATCGCATAAACCCGATAGATGTACAGGAAGTTGTAATTGACAAAAATCTCAGCGAGTTAAATACCCTGCCAAATACCACTGATTCGCTTAATAATCAAAATGTTATAGCCGCTGATTCTCTATCTGTTTTTTAGCGCAAACTAGAGACTTTAAAATTTTGTAATTTTCTCTTTATTAGACTTTTATAACTTTTTTTTACTTTTCACGATATACCCCTATTGATATATAACGGATAACTCAAAATATTCGAGTAAATGTATAGTAATAAAGGATAAAAAAATTTCGCATTCTCACTTTTTTATCCTAACTTTGTTAGATACGAAATAAAATTTAACTATTAAATCATAAATAATGAAAACAACCGCATTTACAAATTTTCACATCGCAAACGGTGCAAGAATGGCAGAGTTTGCAGGATATAATATGCCGATCGAATTCTCAGGCATAGCTGATGAGCATAACACAGTTCGTGAAAATATGGGAATATTTGATGTCAGTCATATGGGAGAAATTTGGGTTAAGGGTCCCAATGCTCTTGCATTCCTTCAACACACAACATCTAACGATGTATCGGCACTCTATGATGGTAAGGTTCAATACTCTTGTTTCCCAAATGGTAAAGGTGGCATCGTGGATGACCTACTGGTCTATCGCATTAACTCTGAGACATATCTACTAGTTGTCAATGCTAGCAATATCGACAAAGACTGGGCACACCTATGCCAGTACGCTGAGAAATTTGGACTTACCCCGGGCAAAGAGCTTTACAACGCCTCGGACGAGATAGCACAATTAGCCATTCAAGGACCTAATGCTATGAAGTTGGTTCAAAAGCTATGTTCTGAGCCTGTTGAAGATATGGAGTACTACACCTTCAAGAAAGTTGAAGTTGCTGGAATTAAGGATG
This sequence comes from uncultured Rikenellaceae bacterium, assembly GCA_964371395.1. Taxonomy (GTDB): domain Bacteria; phylum Bacteroidota; class Bacteroidia; order Bacteroidales; family Rikenellaceae; genus Mucinivorans. Next base: position 27,809 of record CAYJLU010000011.1, read on the forward strand.
TTATACTATCTATTACGGGTTATACTGGTAGTGGTGGATGCGAGATATACATTGCCAATGAAGATGCTGCACAGCTATGGGATGCAATTTGGAAAGAGGGCAAGGAGATGGGATTGAAGAATATTGGTCTTGGTGCTCGTGACACTCTACGCCTTGAGATGGGTTTCTGTTTATATGGCAATGATATTGACGACTCGACTTCACCGATTGAGGCAGGACTAGGATGGATTACCAAATTTACGGAGGGTAAGGACTTTATCGATAGAGGATATATGGAGGAGTTGAAGGCTAATGGTTTGAAGCGCAAACTTGTTGGTATCGAGATGATTGATAGAGGTATTGCACGTCACGGCTATGAGGTAAAGAACGCTGAGGGTGAGGTGATTGGATACGTAACCTCGGGCACTCAGGCTCCAGCTGTCAACAAAGCAATTGGTATGGCATACGTTACTACACCATTCGCAAAAGTTGGTAGCGAGGTATATATAGATATTCGAGGCCGCCAACTAAAAGCCGAAGTAGTCAAATTCCCATTCTACAAGGCATAATACAAGTAAGTACTAAGGTGTAATTAAACAAAAGAGATAGGCAGTTGTTCAAAATTCGGAACAAACTGCCTATCTCTTTTGTTTATATTCTAAGTCATTTACTACTCTCTGACTAATAGAATATCTTAAACTCCCAGCCACC
>CAYJLU010000012.1:0-3606 GCA_964371395.1 uncultured Rikenellaceae bacterium
CCCCCCCACAAAAAAACTCTATACTAAAGAATCTCCTCGATAGTTACAACATCCAACTTGTCAATCTTACCCTTTGTACTAATAACAAATGCCATTAAATGCTCACTGGCATTGTGAGATGCAATAGCATCACTGTCACGCCAAACCTCAATCATAGTATAACTCAAAGGATTTTTAATATCTCGATGAAGAACATAGGATATACATCCCTCCTCTAGGCGAGTGTGATCTACTAAACTACGAAGCGCAGAGAGAACCTCTGCATCATTTTCTGCCTTTGCCACAATAGTGGCTACAATTTTTTGTACTGCCATAATCAAAAAAACTATAAATATCTAGTGATTTCCTCTGCACTCATACGAGGTGTAGCCGCTGGGTGTTCGCCCTCTGGGTATCCATAAGTAATAATAGCAGCTACTGTTTCGCCCTCTGGGAGTGAAGCAATCTCAGCAATAACCTTATCATCAATAACACCAAAGATACAAGTACCTACGCCCATAGCGTGGGCCGCAAGGCAGAATGTCTGGCAAGCAATACCAGCATCGAATACCTCCCATAGGTTTCCTTTATTTGTAGCAAAATCACCATTACCGCCTTTTGCTGCTCCTAATTTACCACTCTTACCCTGAACAAAACTAAGCACAGCAACACCCTGAGCGTTATCCAATGTTCCGATATTATAAGCGAAGCCGTGCACCCCTTCTTTGGCGATACGTGCAATAAGTTCATCGCTCTCTATAAGAGTATAACGAGCAATTTGATAGTTGGCCCACGACGGAGACCAACGAGTCAGCTCCATTACCTCATTCATTGTCTCACGACTTACTTTTTCGTTCTTGTATTTGCGAATACTGCGTCGCTGACGGATGCCATCTTTAATGTTCATTTTCGTATTTTTAAAAAGTTTATTGATATTTTTTAGCTAAAAACAGGCAAGCAAAAACTATACCTTTATAGCCATAAATTCACACTACAAAGTTAATGATTTTAAATATAAATAAAGGTATGATTTTTGAAAAAGCTATATATTATTAAGCTAACAAGTAAAAAGCAATGCGTAAAAGATTATTATCAAGTTGGATAGTACTATTGCTACTACTCCACTCCACCACTGAGTTGAGTAGTAGCGTAGTATGGTCAGTTGTGGATATTGTCTACCCTCAGGTTAAATGGTCGCCTATTAACCTAGATTTTGAGGTTAGCACCTCAGCACACTACAAAACAAACATATTTTCAGTAGTTTCGGGATACATCGAGAAGATACACCTAGGACAGGGAGAGCGAGTTCAAAGAGGTGATCTACTATTTTCCATATCAAATGGAGACTATATACGTGAGGTTAACTCTGCACAACAAGCCCTTAGGCGATCTAAAGGCGCAAGAGAGGCAATATATAATGAGTACAACAATGTGTTAAGAAAATATAAGCGCAATCGGGGTCGTAAAAGAGAGTTAATGCAACTAACAGAGCAGTTAGCAAGCGCAGGAGCGGAATTAAATAATGCAAAATACCTACTACTAACGGCAAAAGAAAAGCTAGACAATACAAAGATTTACGCTCCGTTTACGGGTTTAGTGGAGGACTATCGAGTTCAGGCGGGTGACTATATTGATGGTGATCAACAGCAGGTACATCTAGCTACGATTCATAGCATTGACTCTATTCACACTTGGATTCCTCTAACGGTTAATCAATATCTACGATATATGATAAGGGATAGGAGCAGGCGTAGGCTATTTAATGATAGTAGTCTATTTAGTTCTATTAAGCTAAAGCAGTCAGATGGAGATTACCATCCATCTCTGGGGAGGTATCGCACAACACGAAGAGTCTTGCGTTCAGGAGTGAGTTATGTAGAGATTGGGGTTGCCTTTGCAAATCCTGAGCACACATTAAAACCTATGGAAAACACAACTCTAAGTGCAAAACTGCCCTTTGGTCGAGAGATTATGATAATCCCTAGAAGTGCTGTTAGAGAGCAATTAGATAGAAGTATAGTGTTAGTTATCGGTGGCGATGGCAGAGTACATAGCAAAGAGGTCGAACTCGGTAATCGTTATGCTCTAGAAGTTGAGGTTATAGAGGGTCTAGTACGTAGCGATAGGGTGCTACTTTATGCCGATAGTGGTTTGGTTGCGGGTCAGAGAGTCGAACTACGATAGTTAATCTCTTAGTAGCACTTGGGTCATACAGTGCGCTGCACCATACCCTAGTATTAGATTCTCCAACTCCACCCATATTACATCCACACCATAGCTATCGAGGTGCTCCCTAAATTCTTTGCTTTGATTAGCTACCGCTATGATTCTTCTAGGAGAAAGTGTTAGAAAGTTATTAGCAAAGTGATCTTGGTCGCTCTGTGCAATAGGGATAATCTCGACTCTTAGGTCGTTGTTGAGTAACTCAACGAATGGCTTATCTTGTTGGGTGATTTTGTATCTTGCATTGTTATTTTTAACATAGAGCGTATAGCTGAGGTATGCGTGATCCTTTGTATCGAGAGTCATACGCTCCACCGCTAGGGTAACTAGGTCACGGTCGATGATATTGAAGTAAGTATCGAGGTGCATTTGTGGTTGGTAGAACCTCCTATCGTGTACCACTACCACTGAATCAACTCCGAAGCCATCACACTCTAATAACTCATCGATTGCCTGCTGAGTTGTACGCATACCACAACCTATAAATGCAACATTTTCCATAGCAACAAAGTCGCCACCCTCAAGATATGCACCTTTAGAGCTTATGGTATGTACGGGGGTGATTCCTAACTTATCAACAGCAAATTCCATTACCATAGTCTCAGCTCTTCGTTGTGGTGAGTTTAGCTTACCTATGATAACTCCTTTTGGGGTTGTGATCATTTGGTCACGGGTGTAGAATAGGTTATAGAGTGGATTGTAGATATACTCGGCCGCAATGCCAGTATTATACTCAGTAGTCTTTAGCTTGAGTGTTGGGCGATTGATTATCAAATCAACCAATAAGTTGGCATTTAGTTGATCTATGACCTCTGACTTGTAGGACTGTTGTTGGGTTTTTAGTGGTTCTGGAAGTTCTGAGACATCGTAGCTGAGTGAGTTCATTGCCAACTCTCGAAGAGCCTCTAACTCTGCTCCCTCAATATTATTACCACTGCTATCCACCGTTCCATAAAGTAAAACCTCTCGAAGAGTATAGACCCTAGCTCCTGAACTCTCTAGTGAATCACAGTAGTTTTTATGTTCGATCGTAGCCTTTGTAATATCGAAGTATCTATCATAGAGAGCCGCTCGTGGATGTAGCATTGCCGTAGAGAGTTCTCCGCCGGGTCTATGCACTAGAATTACCTTTGCGTTACCATACTCCGCACCCTGTGATGCTACTAGCTGTGGGGTTTGTGCTATTGAGAATGGGAGTGATAGTACCCAAAGCAGGGGTAACACAATAAGGTTTTTCATTATGTATGATAGGTTAATTATTAAATATTTTTACTTTCAAAAAATTGAACGTACACCTAAATATAAAAAATGTTTTTTGAATTTTTACCTACCCAAACATAAAATAGTTATCGAACACCTTTACCACAGTTTATCCATAAACTAAAATCTAAGAACTTGAAGAGT
>CAYJLU010000012.1:3706-27164 GCA_964371395.1 uncultured Rikenellaceae bacterium
AGTAAAGGAGGCAATGCTACTGCTTTGAGTTACGCTCTTTGTCTAATCGTTCTTTGCCTAATCGCTCCCAAATCTTAAAGAGAACTACAAACTTATACTGAAACTCCAAAAGTGCATAGGCATACCCTGCCCTACCATCCAATATCCCACCCTTTAGGATATAGTTCTTAAAGAACTTATATGTTGCGCTAATAGAGGTCATAAACCAGTTGCGGTACTTCCACTTCTGCATCTTCTTCTCTACCTCCTGTGATGTATATCTATTGATCTTATCCATTCTATAACTTATGGATGGATTAGAGTAGTGTTGAAGTGCAAGTCGTCGATTCTTCGATGGAATAAACAGTGTAGTTCCATCAATCTTAGGTTGAGTATGGACAAACGGTGGCCAATCAGTCTTGCTCTTCTTAAAGAATCGAGTCACGTAATTAGGGTACGTCGCTCTTAGAGGTCTTCCCATAAAGAACTCTAGGCACGCCATCTTTAGCCCTGCAACATCACTGCTATTGTGACGCTCTGCAAACTCATAGAGGTACTCTCTGAGTTCAGGAGTAATTACCTCATCGGCATCTACGGTTAATACCCACTCATTACTAGCTGATTGTATAGCAAAGTTTCGTGCAGGTTCGGCAATCATAGTATGCTCGTGAAAGACTACCCTTGCACCATACCTCTCACATATCTCTAGCGTAGAATCAGTTGAGTACATATCGCATACAAGTAGTTCATCGAAATCCTTTACCGATTCTAGCACCTCGCTAAGCATATACTCAGCATTATAGGTATGCACAAGTGCCGTTATCTTTATCTTCTGTTCCATAGTACATTAAATTATAACTTTACTACTCTTCCCTCACTATCGGTAAAGCTATTTGTAACAATAATTATAAAATCAATAAGAGTCCATAAACCACAGAGTCCGAGCGTTAGCATCATAAGGATACCAGTACCAACCTTTCCAACATAGAAACGATGTACCCCTAGATAACCCAAGAAAAAACAAAGCAACATCGCAACTATACCACTAGAAGGGCTTATGGGTTGTGAATTTTGACACTGATGATAAGATCTTGAACACTGGTTAGGCGAGCCACACTCATAACAGTAATTATCTCCTCGACCTATCTCTTTTCCGCAATTTGAACAGTACTTCATCGGATGATCTGGTATTTTTTAATGAATTACTCTACTCTTCCGAAGCCGATGCAAGTCTCTCTGCATTTTCGGCAATTTGTAGCTTATCGATTACCTCATCTAGGTCTCCGTCCATTACTGCCGAAAGGTTGTATGCGGTGTAACCTATACGATGGTCTGTCATACGTCCTTGAGGGTAGTTGTACGTTCTAATCTTTGCAGAACGGTCACCAGTAGATACCATAGTTTTACGCTTTGATGAAATTTCATCAAGATACTTTTGATACTCTAGGTTATAGATACGTGTACGTAACTCCTCTAGTGCTTTATCGTAGTTCTTAAGCTGTGACTTTTGATCCTGACACTGCACTACAATTCCCGTAGGGATGTGCGTTAGGCGAATAGCCGAGTAGGTCGTATTAACCGACTGTCCCCCCGGACCAGATGCACAGAATGTATCCTTACGAATATCATCAGTACGAATCTCAATATCGAACTCCTCTGCCTCTGGAAGCACTGCGACTGAGGATGCCGAGGTATGAACACGTCCCTGAGTTTCGGTCTGTGGCACTCGTTGTACACGGTGTACACCACTCTCATATTTCATCACACCATAAACCCCCTCGCCAGTAACCTTCAGTACAACCTCCTTGTAACCACCCGAAGTACCCTCACTCTCCGAACTAATAGAGGTCTTCCATCCACGTCTCTCACAGAACTTCTGGTACATCCTAAGTAGGTCACCCGCAAAGATTGCCGCCTCATCACCTCCAGCTCCACCACGAATCTCCACAATAGCATTCTTACTATCCTGAGGGTCTGCTGGAATTAGCATTAATTTAATCTTCTCCTCCATCTCCTCAATGGTAGGCTCAATCTCCTCGATCTGCTCACGAGCCATCTCACGCATCTCTTCATCCTTCTCCGTGGCAAAGACATCCTTAGCCTCTTGAAGGTTTGAGAGCGAATTCTTATAGATATTTCCTGTCTCTACAATTGCTTGTAGCTCTTTATACTCCTTATTAAGGGCAATATATCGCTTCATATCGCTCATAACATCGGGCGAGACAACCTCTTCTGAAATTGTAGCAAAGCGAGTAAATATACCCTCTAGTTTTGATAGTAGCGTATTATCAGCCATCTTATTTGTATTTTAAAAAGTTTTGTATTACTAAATTTTAACCATTTTTGGTGAAATATGCCACTACAACAGAACCTCACCCGCCATAACTCGTGGCACTATATCCATAATATCACGCTGTAACGCATAGTTTACATCATCGCCCATACCTAGTTCGTTGAGTCTATGGTAGTGACCATTATGCTCCATTGCCGCTGTTAAGTCATCGCTATATCTGTTATACACATCGGAAGCCCACCAAGCAACCTCGCTGAGTTTTGCTCCATACTCCTTACTTAGAATAGTGGCAATATAGCCCGCACAAAGTGTATCCTCGATAGAAAACCTATCAGCTCGCCCCGAACAAAATAGAGTAATATCACCATCCTGTTCGGCTATTTTATCTGCAACAGCCCTCGCATTAAGTAACGCTGCTACTAGTACTTGTGTTGCACCCTCACGCTCCGCAATCTGGATTGAACGTGTACCGTTAGTCGTACTCATTATTACAGTAGCGTCTCCAACACTCTCTTTAGTGTAGCTCAAAGGTGAATTTCCTAGGGCAAAACCCTCGATTGGTAGCATTTTCCTCTCGCCACACATTACCACTCGCTCATCCGTACCCTGCCACTTACTGTGCTCTTGCCAACACTCATCTATCGAGGTAAAGGGGATAAGCCTCCGTGCGCCTGCCGACATTGCCGCACAAATACAGGAAGTTGCTCGAAATACATCTATAACCACTACCCTACGGCCATTAATTCTCTCTGCCGCAGCCTCCAATGGAGTTAAAATAACATCTATATTCATTATTCTGTTTTATCTATTCTTACGAGTAAAGTATGGTATTCGTTCGATAGGCGCCACAACCTCCATAACAACTGGACCACGCACCTCTTCGCCTCGATCGGAGATCCACACTCCTTGGGGCAGTCTAACTACTCTGCGAGACTCTCTATCGACTATCGGTGCTACAATAAAGTCTGTACCCACCATAAATTGATCCTCGCAATCCGAAAAACCCTTCCTCGGAAAGTTATACTCCATTGTCCGTATGATCGGTTCTCCGCTCTTCTTTGACTCCTCAACCAATTCCTCGATATATGGTACAATGGTTGCTCGTATTTGAGTTAAGTTCTTTATTATCTGTTGTTGTTCACTATCAAGCTCACGCCACGGCATCAACTCTATCTCTACCGATGGCATAAATACTGATAACTGTAACCATCTAATATACAACTCACCAGAAAAATATTTACTATCTGGGTGGTAAACCAACGAACTAAAGAATGGATACCCTGAGAGTCCCATTGTAGTTACCTTAGAGATATACTCCCTAATACCATTCCAACTAGATTCCACACCACTCATCCTCTGAATTGGACTACCTGCAATATCACCCATTCCAACAGAGACCATTGACATACTATTTGCCGCCGCTATATCATACCATCCCTCCATCTGTTCAAGTGCCTCACTAGGTTCATAGTAGCTCATATTACCTCGTGCGAAGTTAAAGCCATCAATACCGTAGTGCTGGCGCATAGACTCTAATTTCTTATTAAGCCAATCCCTACCAGCTTGACTCTTGGTATCTAGCACTGCACTATACCCTGCCTCCCACCTTATCAATTTAGGGGTTCTACCACCTAGTAGTGCTCCACTCTCTTCCAACTCCCTAAATGCGGGAGAGTCAGCACTAATAAACGGAGTAATATCTACTATGACCGTAAAACCCATACTGTGTAACTCCTTGACCATCGCCACAGGGTCTGTAAATTGCGATACAGAGAAGTCCATTGAACCGTTATAGCTCTGCCACTGTTCACCAATCGAAATTACACCTGCACGCTTACCATAGACCTTAGCCCTAGTTGCAATACCCACAATTGTACTCTGATCTATATCCTCCCCTACTACTCTATACACTGTACCGCTGAGTAGTTCAGTTGCGGGTCTAGCACCAGATGGTTTTAATGTATTATTTAGTGCTATTACATATGCACTTCGTAGATTATTACCACCATCCTTTACCTCTACCTTAGATTGGCTATTGATAATAAATTTCTCCCCATCAAAACTAATCTTAAAGGGTGTTTTGCTGGCTATATACCTGCCGTATGAGGAGATAAGCAGTGGTGATGACGGAGCCGATAGCCCTTGAGTGCTCAGATCAATCTCACCGAATGGCTCTGTAAAGGGCATACGCCCAGACAGTGCCGAGGATATACCCCACCACTTCTCGCCTCTTTCGACCACAACTTCGGTGTGTGATTGTGCAAAAACATTCGCTATCCCCAACATCAGAGATAGTAGTACTACTGCTATTCTATATATAATTTTCATCTAAAATTCTTCACGTTTAAGTAGCGTTGAGAACCATAGCACCTCCTCACCAAAGCTTTCTGCGGATAACACCTCCGAGATCGAAGCCCTTAACTCTGAAAACTCTAATAGAGAGTCTAGCTCTACTTGTAGTGAAAAAGTAAAGTGCCCCTCGTGCTTCTCGCTGAGTACTCGACACGTAGTAGTCCTGCGCCCGTCAAGTAATGGACGTACACCCACCCTATAAACCTCTCTAAACCTCTCTTCAGATTTCGGCTCTACCACAAAACTAATACTTAATATATACATACTATATCCTGTCAAATCCAGTGTAAGATACTAATGCCTTAGGAATTGAGATTGAACCATCTTCATTCTGGTTATTCTCTAGTAGTGCCGCTAGAATACGTGGTAGTGCAAGTGAACTACCATTAAGTGTATGGGCTAGCTGTACCTTACGATTCTCATCCCTATATCGTAACTTTAGGCGGTTCGCCTGAAAGCTCTCAAAATTAGATATACTTGAAACCTCTAACCACAAACCTTGTGCTGCCGAATATACCTCAAAGTCATATGTAAGTGCGCTGGTAAAACTCATATCTCCACCACATAATCTAAGTATTCTATACGGTAGTTCGAGCTTTTGTAAAATTCCCTCAACGTGCGCCACCATATCATCTAATCTCTGATAAGAGGTTGTTGGCTCTGCAACCTCAACTATCTCTACCTTATCGAATTGATGCAAACGGTTAAGTCCCCTTACATCCTTTCCATAAGAACCCGCCTCACGTCTAAAGCACGGGGTATAGGCAGTTAGTTTAATCGGTAGATCCTTCGATTCGACAATAGTATCACGGAAGATATTAGTCACTGGCACTTCTGCTGTTGGGATCAGGTAGAAGTTATCTTCTGTACAGTGATACATCTGTCCCTCTTTGTCTGGAAGTTGTCCCGTAGCGAAACCACTGGCCTCATTGACTAGAATTGGCGGTTGCACTTCATTATACCCCGCCTCAGTATTACAATCTATAAAGAAGTTAATAAGTGCTCTTTGTAGCCTTGCACCCTTACCCTTGTACACAGGGAAACCTGCGCCCGTTAGTTTTACACCCAACTCAAAGTCGATAATATCGAGTTCTGAACATAGCTCCCAGTGTGGCTTATTGGCACTTGGCAGCGTTGGCATCTCACCACCCTCCTTAACCGTTAGGTTATCCTCAACTCTAAGTCCATCAGGTACAATATCTGCAGGAAGGTTAGGTAGAGTAACAATTAGTGAGTTAAGCTCTTCGCTTGCCGAAGACATTGCCGATTCAAGCTCTACTGCATCGGCCTTTAGACCTGCAACCTCGGCTTTCTTCACCTCAGCTTCGGCAGTTTGCCCTGATTTAAATAGCATCCCTATCTCCTTGGCTAGAGAATTTTGTGATGCAAGTATAGCATCGAGGCTCTGTTGAGCCGCCTTGCGTTTATCATCCGCCGCAATTATCTTTGTGATAATCTCTTCACCCTCAACACCTTTCTTTAGTAACCTCTGTATGGTATCTTCTCTTTGGTCACGTATCTGTTTAATTGTTAACATCTTAGTATATCGGTATTATTATTTCTAGTTCGTTAGTTGTCGTTTTGCGTACTCCTTTGTTATCCTTAGACTCTTCTGTTCACTACCCGGTAGTTTAAACATTGCATCTAACATTATCTTTTCACAAATAGCACGAAGACCTCGTGCGCCAAGTTTATCCTCAATAGCAGTATCGACAATAAGCTCCAATGCACCCTTATCAATAGATAGCTTTATACCATCCATCTCAAAGAGAGCCTTATACTGTTTAATTATTGCATTTTTAGGCTTAACAAGAATATCTAATAGAGCCTCTCTACTGAGTGAATCGAGGTGACATAGCACTGGAATACGACCCACTAACTCTGGGATCATACCATATGAGCGAATATCTGCCGAACTTACATACTGGAGTAAGTTATCTCTGTCAATCTCTGCATTGCGTTGTTGCCCACCGTAACCAACAACTCTTGTATTTAATCTCGCAGCTACCTTGCGCTCGATACCATCGAATGCACCACCTGCAATAAAGAGTATATTGCGTGTATTGACCTGAATATACTTTTGATCTGGATGCTTTCTACCGCCCTGTGGTGGCACATTAACAACCGTACCTTCAAGTATCTTTAGTAGTGCCTGCTGCACACCCTCGCCACTAACATCTCGTGTGATAGATGGATTATCGCTCTTTCGTGCAATCTTATCAATCTCGTCGATAAAGATAATACCACGCTCGGCTGCTTCAACATCGTAATCAGCCGCCTGAAGTAGTCGTGAGAGGATACTCTCCACATCCTCGCCAACATACCCTGCCTCGGTTAATGCCGTAGCATCGGCAATGGCAAATGGCACTGATAACATCTTTGCAATAGAGCGAGCAATAAGTGTCTTTCCAGTACCCGTAGGTCCTACCAGCAACATATTACTCTTCTCAATCTCTAATTCATCTTTACTCTTCTGAATCAAACGCTTATAGTGATTATAGACCGCCACGGCGATATGCCTCTTTGCCGAATCCTGCCCCACTACATATCTATCAAGGTACTCAACTATCTGTGCTGGACGAGAACTCTGCATATCTATCTTTAATCTAATATCTGCATTACTCTTGCTCAACATCTTATTCTGCTCCAGATTCTCAGTTACAATGTCTGATATATCCGAGTTACACTCATCACAGATATTTGCACCTTGACCGTGAATTAACATCTTGACCTCTGCGTCACTTCTACCACAGAAGCTACAACAATTTGGTTTATTCTCGTTTGCCATTACTTTGCCTCTCTCTTAGTCACAACACTATCAATAATACCATACTGAACTGCCTCTGACGAGGTCATCCAGTAATCTCTATCTGCATCACGCTCTATCTCCTGATAACTTCTACCACTATGTAGCGAAAGAATATCGTATAGTTCCCTCTTAGTTTGAGCTATGTGACGTGCGGTTATCTCAATATCAGAGGCCTGCCCCTGCACTCCTCCCATAGGTTGATGAATCATAACCTTGGAGTGAGGTAGTGCCTGACGTTTACCACTTGTACCTGCTGTTAATAAAACCGCCCCCATAGAGGCTGCCATACCAGTACAGATAGTACGTACATCACACTCCACCAACTGCATTGTGTCGTAGATACCCAACCCCGCACTAACAGAACCTCCCGGACTGTTAATATATAGGGTAATGTCACGCTTTGGATCGGTGCTCTCCAGAAATAGGAGCTGCGCCTGAATGATATTAGCTACATCATCATTAATTGGAGCACCAAGAAAGATGATTCGATCCATCATTAACCTCGAAAAGACATCCATCTGCGCTACATTTAAATGCCTCTCCTCAATAATAGTTGGGGATACATATCCCGAGACTATCTCCGAATGGCTGTGCAACCTCATAGAACCAATCCCTTGGCTCTTAGCAAATTTTAAAAAATCGCTCATTGCTATTTCTCCTTATTTCTTTATTACTAAATAATTACTTCACCTATCCACATTACAGTTAAAAAGTAGGGAGCCCTATTCCATTAACAGAGACTCCCCACTTGAAAAACACGTCGTTCTACTTCTGAGCCTCACGCTCGCTGTTAAGCATCTCTGAGAAATCCTCCACACTCATCGACTTTTCGACTACTGTAACTCGCTCTGAGATAGTAGCAATTGTCTTCTTCTCGCCAACTCGATCAAATATCTTACGAGCTTCCTCCTTGTTCGATAGAATTTGCTTTGCATAGTTCTCCAACATATCGTCCGCCACTGATGCCATTCCATACTGACGGAACTGAGCTAGTGCCATATCTTTTGCCTCTTGAACTACATCTTCCTCCTTTATCTCAAGCTCATTAGCTTTAACAACTTCACGCTTTACTAAATCCCACTTCATCATCTTGGCGAATTGAGGGAACTCAGCCTCGATCTGCTCCATAGTGAATTTACCTTCGTTGATTGAGAATAACCATCTCTTTAGGAACTCCTCTGGAAGTGAAAGGTTAGTCTTCTCTAGGCAGTAATCCCTAACGTTATCCTCCCACTTAAACTCTACTTGTGAGGCTAACTCAGCTGCAACGTTTGCTGCCATCTTAGCGTTAAACTCCTCAGAGCTATTTACATCTCCCTCTGGGAATGCCATTGCTAAGAACTCTTCGTTAATCTCTGGGTTTACAAATGCACGAATCTTAGTGATTTCAAGTTCAAACTCTGGATTTACTGTCTCAAGTTCACTTTCAGTCAGCGAAAGAATTGCAGCTCTTTGCTTCTCGTCTTTATACAGTTCGTTAATATTAACTGTCATCTTATCGCCAACACGCTTTCCGATAAATGGTGCACGCTCCTCTTCGCTCATCGAGATTAGCCCTACGTAAGCCTCTTCGATCTGAATCTCAGAGTTATCTAGTGTACAGCTTACAGCCTCTTCGCTTACTACTGCCTCAACCTCTTCGAGTTTACCGAAGCGGCGTAGGAAATTCTCTGTGTAGCCACTTAACATCTCTTCGGTAGCCTCTAGTACGTACTTAGTAACTTTATCGTCCCCACTAAGCTCTAATTCAACTTTCGGAGATAAACCCACCTCGAAGATAAATTCAAACTCCTCGCCATTATCAAAGTCAAGTTTTGGCTGCTCCTCTGCTGGCATTAAATCTCCAATAGGTTCGATCTCTTGTGTCTTAAGTTCCTCGAACGCTGCATCAGTTGCAATACGGTAAGTTATATCTACGAGTGTAGATTTTCCGTGCATCTTCTGCACTATACTCATCGGTGCCATACCCGGTCTAAAACCCGGAATTTGCGCCTGTTTACGGTAGTCCTTAAGTTGTTTTTCAACCTTAGATGCGTAGTCTTCCTTTTGAACTAATACTGATAGAAGTGTAGTTTGACCTTGTTGATCGTTACGTGTTACTTTCATTTGATTTTCTTTGGTATATTTGTTACTTTATTCTTTTAAAATTACTAGATTGCACAAATAATTAATTGCACACACCTAAAGTCCGCAAAGATACAACATTTTTGCATCTTTGACAACAATATTTACTAAGCTCAATGTAAATTAATTGCCACTACTTCTCTTCTTAATCACTCGTGGAGGGTCAGCACCCTGCTGGACATCAAGTTGATAGGTAGCGATCAGCCTCTGAATATTCTCTCTACGGGTAAGTCTCTGGCGTTCTGCCGAAGTGGTTATCTGGATGGTTTTAAGCTGAGTAATCTCATTCTCAAGCCTAGAGAGATAGCTATATCGTCGCTGAACCATAAAGCCCACATACATATACACTAGGGCTAGAATAACTAAAACTGCAACAATAGGTAGTCTGCGTACGAATCTATCACTTGTCAGTACACTACCTGAAATTATCGACTTTATTAGACTTCCCCAACGTACCTTTGCCATAACCTATAACTCAACTTTTAGTGCTGCACGTAGCTTTGCTGAACGTGAACGTGAATTTTCAGTAACTTCCTGAGCAGTAGGTTCGATAACCTTACGATTAACCAGTTCAAATGGAGTGAGAACCTTACCATAAAAATCCTTCTCTATTCGACCCTCAAAATTTCCACTGCGAAAGAAATTCTTTACCATTCGATCCTCAAGCGAGTGATACGAAATCACCGATAGCACTCCACCCACCCGTAGTGAGTGCAACGCTCCGCTCAACATCATCTCTAGTGCCAACATCTCGCCATTGACCTCCAATCGTAGTGCCTGAAATACCTTAGTGAGCAACTTTGTGCGACCACCTCTATCACTTGCTCTATCAAGAGCTGAGATAAGTTCATCAGTGGTCATTATTGGGCGTGCTTGCTCCAACAGTTTTGCTACTCGAAACGGCTTGTCAATCTCGCCATAACGCCCCAATACAACAGCTAATCTCTCCAACTCATAGCTATTGACAACATCGGATGCTTGCATCTCGCTGCTCTGGTTCATACGCATATCTAGCGGTTGGTTCTCAAAACGAAATGAGAAACCACGCTCTGGGGTATCAAAGTGATGAGAGCTAACACCTAAATCCGCTAAAACTCCATCTACACTCTCAACTCCCGCTGCTCGTAAACAGGGTGCTATAAAGCGAAAATTATTATGAATCAGCGTGAAACGACTATCCGAAATGGTATTATTTAGCGCATCTCTATCTTGGTCAAAGGATATAAGTCGCCCCTTAGAGCCTAGTCTACTTAGAATCTCACGACTATGACCTCCTCCCCCAAATGTAACATCGACGTATGTGCCATTTGGGTCAATATTTAGAGCATCTACGCTCTGTTTTAATAGTACTGGTATGTGATACATAGGTGCAAATTTAAGAATTTTTATTGATTTTATTTCATAAGTTTTCTAAATGTTCTATCTTTGAGGGTTGATAGCAAGGAGTCAAGTGATGATTCTGAACTATAAAACTTAAAAAGTCAAGCAAGTGGAAAAGATAGATTTACCAAAGGTGCTAAAAAGCAAGAATCCTAAATTAGCACGATACATACCTAAATTTATACTACGATGGGTGGAGAGGGTGCTTAGAATCCCATATCACAATGAGATATTGGAGCTATATGGAGATAGGGATGCTATTGGATTTATCGACGGTGCACTCGACTATATCGGTGTAAGGTATGAGCTATACGGGGTCGAGAATATACCAGAAGGCTCAAAATTACTCTTCGCTGCAAACCACCCTCTTGGTGGCGTGGACGGTATGATACTTGCCACTGCAATAAATCAAATCCGCCCCGATGTGCGATTAATTGTCAATGACCTATTGCTAAACATCAAACCGCTTCGCACAATATTTATCGGAATAAATAAACACGGAGCACAGCGAGGAGGACTCTCTGAGCAGTTTGAAGAGCTATATAATAGCCAAAGTCCTATTATTAACTTTGCTGCTGGGCTTTGCTCTCGCAGGGTCAAGGGTGGTGCAATCGAGGATTTACCTTGGAGGAATAACTTTGTAGTTCGCTCTATTGCAAGCGGGCGCACATTAGTACCGACTTATGTAGAGGCTCGTAATTCTCCCTTTTTCTACCGACTAGGTAACCTCCGTAAGGCTATTGGCATTAAGGCTAATATCGAAATGCCTCTACTCTCTCGTGAGGTATTCTACCAAAGAGGAAAGACTGTAAAGATATACTTTGGTGAGGCTGTTACACCAGACAAAAGCAAGAGTGCAAAGGCTTGGTGTGACGATATTAGAGAGAGGGTATATAACCTTAAAAAGTAGATTTTCTTTTTGAAAAATTTTATAATACAATAATATATGCAACCAATTATTAATCCGATTAGCCGAGAGGTTCTAAAAGAAGAACTAACAGACAAATTATTTCTACGAAAAACCAATAAAGCTGGTAATGAGATATACGTCTTTAAGGCAAATGAAGCTCCGGGTCTTATGAAGGAGGTGGGTAGATTACGTGAAGAGGCATTTCGTGAGGCTGGTGGCGGCACAGGAAAGTCGATTGATATTGATGAATATGACACGCATCCTGATGGATACACGCAGTTGATTGTTTGGGATCCAACTGATCAGGAGATACTCGGCGGGTATAGATATATTATCCCTAGGTGCTCAAACCCTGAGTGTCTATCTACGGATCACTACTTTAACTTCTCCGATAAGTTCCGAAGTAAATACCTGCCATATACTATGGAATTAGGAAGATCTTTCGTGCAGACTAAGTACCAACAACAGGGCAACCTTAAGGCTCTATTTGCTCTGGATAATCTCTGGGACGGATTAGGGACGGTTGTTAGTCGCAATGTGGATATTAGATACCTTTTCGGTAAGGTAACAATGTACACTTCATATAATATAGAGGCAAGAAATATGTTGATATACTTCCTGCAAATGTACTTCCCAGATAGAGATAATCTAATGAGCACTAAATTCCCTGCAAAATTTGACATCGATCAAGAACATATGAAGTCGATATTTATAGGGCGAGACTATATGGAGAACTATAAGATACTCTCTCGTGCGGTGCGCAACTTTGAAGAGGTAATCCCTCCACTTATCAATGCCTATATGAGCCTATCTCCAACAATGAAAGTGTTTGAAACAGCTATAAATCACGATTTTGGACACGTCGAAGAGACTGGTATATTAATTACCATTGGCGACCTATATAAAGAAAAGGTGGCACGACACTTTGAAGAAATTTAAGTTTTCAGAACCCACCCACTAAACAGAAAATAACTATTGAATTACCAGAGTAATATAAGTAATCAGGAGGTTACTACACTAAGACTTCAAAACTTCGAGGGCGAGATTGTCGTTGTCGAAAATGAGGAGTCATTGCGTCGTGCCGAAGAGCTTCTGAGGGGCGAAAAAGTACTCGGATTTGATACGGAGACAAGACCATCCTTTAGTAAAAAGGTACACTACTCAGTAGCACTGCTCCAACTCTCAGGTAAGAACTTCGCAATACTATTTAGATTAAAAAAGTGTGGGCTTCCAGACTCTATTATATCTATACTCTCCAATAAAAATATTCTAAAAATCGGAGCAGCCATACGGGATGATATAAGGATACTACGTGGACTTAGAGAGTTCAACCCTGCTGGTTTCATTGATCTTCAAAGTATTATTGGCGATTGGGGCATCAAGGAACTTAGCGTCCGAAAGATGGCAGCCATAGTACTACAAATTAGGGTAAGTAAGGCTCAAAGACTGAGTAACTGGGAGGCAACAAAATTAACCCCACAACAGATAGACTATGCAGCTATGGATGCGTGGGTTTGCCGAGAGATATACTGTAAAATCAAGGGTATATAAGATTTAGACTCGAAGGTTTATTACAATCAAGTAAGACTAACCTTGCCCCCCGTAACCTACAATTTGCCCTGCACTAAATCCTGAAACAGTAGCAGTACTAGTACAATTTCTCACAGAACCATAATAGCGAGCTCCAACTATACCACCAGCGAAGTCTCCATTACTCTTTACAATACCACTTGTTGAGCAGTTCATAACGGTCCCACCATATACAGCCGCCACAATACCGCCTACATCACCACCACCATCACCACTGCCTGAGTAAGTACGATTACTAAGAATAGTTCCAGAGGATGTACAATCAGTAATAGCTGAACTTGCACCTTCTATTCTCGCTACAATACCCCCGGCTCTGAGCACTGATTCCACATCTCCATAGTTATGACAATTATCGATGAGTACATAGTTTCTACAATTCCCCGCTATACCCCCTGAATATCTATATGAAGTGTATATTCCATCAGTATAGTTAACACAGTTTGAAAGATTTGCCGATACTTCAGAATATCCTAGTACACCTCCTGCGTTTTCGACTCCAGTAATATTCGCTCCCTCATTAATTGTTATATCAGAGAGGTTACCCGTAAGCATACTGCCGACAACACCCGCAATTCTAAGGTTACCTTTAACCTCCCCTGCATTAATTGTGATACTTTTAATATTAACTCTGGTGGCTTGTCCTACGACTCCACCAGTCGAATTATTAGCAACTACATTATAATTTGAGAGTGTAAAGTTTTCGATAACTGCATCAGTTACTCCTCCAAATAGCCCAGAGGCATAGAGTGTGGTCGTATTATCGTAGTACAGGTTTGAGATAACCTTACCCTCACCGTAGAACTTGCCTGTAAAACTGTGGTTTAATAAACCACCGTTATAATAGTGATTCCCGATAGGGGTCCAATTTAGTTTTGTATTTGACTCACCTGCGGTTGCTCCAGATACCTCCCCTAGATCTATATCACGCTGTAAGTATGCAGAAATAGCTCTATATCCATAGTGAAGTTTACTAGTGGCAGCTACACTAGAGAATTGAGCTTCACCTACTTCCTTAAAGTTAGCCTCGCCAAACCCATAACACACTGCTGCTGCGGAGTTATTTGCTGTACCATTGACCAAATCCGCAAATGCCTTTAACCCACGAGCTGTGTAGATATGGAAGACCCCAGTCGCCATTGCATCATCTTCGGCAGTAAGCGTTGATTCTGGATTGCCAATAAGTTTAATATCGGGAGGAAGTCTAAAGGCAACCTCTTGTGTGAGTTCACCCACACGGAAAGTAACTATAAACTCACCTCGAACATTAGCTTTAGTTGGGTCGAAGCTAAAGTTTAGCGTCTTTTTATAACTATTCTCTGACAAGGTTATATCCTCCCAATCACTAACGGGTGAGGTAAGGGTAACGCCCTCTGAGTAGGTCATCTCACGCTCTACATCATTAAAATTAAAGTCCGTATCTGGATTTGCATCTGAGCCAAAACTAACCTCTAGTCCTGTGAAATAAAGCTCTGAGACACGGTCAGTGTAATAACTATCTGGTAGTCTAACCGAAGTGCGAGACACTCCTAGATAGTACTGTCCATTAGTCTTCACCGCTGATGCGGATGCATCCACTGTAACATCGTAGTCAATATTGCCGGGAGGTGCTACAATCGCCTCACTGGCAGTTGGGTAGCCTTCGCTATTGATATGACTTATCGAGACATTATAACGAGTACCTGCCTCTAGGTCATAACTGGTTAAACCTGAATCTGTATAGCGGAGTAGAACACGATAGTATCGAGCCGAACCACTTGTACCACTCTTACGTGCACCGAACACTACTGACACTGCCTCATCTCTGTTAAGAGGTACTCCAGTAGCCCCATAGATTGACTGCGTAGGGTAACTGTATAGACCTCTAAATATTTGAGAGCTTTCGATAGTTTCAGTATTTGTTGAACTACTATTGGTGATAATATGTCCCTGCTCAACACGTACTGCACTACCGGGTAATTGAGGTGCATTACTTGTCATTACCTCCACAATTTCATAGCCCGTGCCCTCTAGATCAAGATCGATACGTGAATAGCCAAAGTGGTTTGAAAGTTCCACATCGCTTAGAGTTGCCGTAGAGATATTAGCTAGCTCTTTAGTTGCAATATATGTTGGGAGTATGGCATCGTTAGAGCTTTGAAGAATCTTCGAGCTACTCTCTGATGGTTTATAGTAGTACTGCTCCTTATCAATTATTGCCTTAAAGTCTGCTAGCGAGAATGTACTACTAGCTGAAAGGATATAGTTCTTTAGTTCATCTGGTACATTACCTAATCCACACATTACAACTGCTGTGGAATGTTCCTTAAAGATAGCATAGTACTTATTATTGGATCTAAATACTGGTTGCACTTGCAGGAACAACTTTTCACTGTCGGCACTCGTGGCACCACTATTATCAAAGACCAAAGCATAAGTATTCTTAAGATTCGACTCACGATCTGAATATATCGCCGCACGAGTATCAATAGATTGAGTATTAACAAGGAAGTTAAGCTCACTAACATCAATTGACACTAATACTTCGTCACTTTGAAGTTCAATTTCTTCACTCAAATTTGGTAATGTCTGTTCTTCATATCTTAGACACCCCGATAGCGAAAACATAGCTATTACAAGAGTTATAGTTTGTATGATTCTCATCTCTTTCACTTTTTTGTCTCGAATGGTTCTCATTTTTTGTTTTTTACAGACATCATACTATGAAGCTGAAAAGATTTAATTATCACTGTACTATTCTAATAGTTACAGTCCTATTAATATCTCCTGAGTTGATATTCACGTATATTTCGTCTGACGCTCGATCTACACCGACTGCTGTGCTACCCGAATCGTAAAGTATAGCATCATCGCTAAGGTATGCACTACTACTAGCATTCATAGTCTCGATGGTTATTGCATCTGAGGGAAATGTATTTATAACATTGATAGTAAGACTTACAGCATCATCTGACACCTCCGACCACTTAAATATGTTACCTTCTTGTGTGTTACTATCTCTGACAATAGTAAATTCTCCTCCGTCTATGTTCTCTGTAATCGGTACATCATTCCAATCGGTCATTACGATTTCTAAATCGAGATCACCCTGTTCGTACGATGGATCTAGATTGATAACATAGTGATAACCTACGCCCATTTTCCAGCTATCCTCTAATGGGTTATCAATGGTGTGTGGGATTATGACTTCTTCTCCTCCAGTTGCACGAAGTATATATTTACAGTTTAGACGAAGCACTGCTCCTGTAAGGTTCTGAGGTATAAGCATCGCATAGCGATCCTCGGGAAAAAAGGTACTCTGTGACACTGTACCTTCGGTTCCTTCGGGCGCAAGTGGTGAGGTTATCACCCACTCAAAGCCATTGGCAGCATCTCCTGCCGCTTTACTCCAACTCAGATTACTCAGATCACTTAAATCACTCCAAAATGGAGTGGAAAAATCAGTACCAGAGTATATAATGTTAGCCTTATTATATATATTTAATATCTCCAAACTCTCGACCTCAACACGCACAAAAGGTTCCTCAAATGGAACACTTGGCTCCTTAACATTTACGCTAAAGCGAACCTTTGATAGCACGTGCTTAAAGTTAAGTGGCACCATATAACCATTTACGTACGTGGGTATAATATCGAGCCTTGTTGCAAATGTTAAATCCTTATGATCGCTGAGTTTGCTACTAGTGGTATACTCAAATTTAGGTGATCCCTCAATATAGTTCTGCGCATTGAGTGTATTTATCAAAGTTGCTGCATCGGATGGCATAATTGCAAAAAATGAGTGATACTCATATCGTTCCCATTCCCTTGGTTCGCCATCGCCCCAATAGTTCCACTGATTATCACTATACTGTGCAACTGTACCGGCAAACAAGTTTGAGGGTAGACTAGAGTTACTGATTAATGCTTTAATAAATTTATCGCTACCAGTATGGTAACCATAGACCTTGAATTTTTGATTGTGAAGATTACTCTGATCAATTACCTCACCTTTGGTGGTTATTCCCATTGTAAAAGCAACCTCATCGGACTCTAACGCTGGTACTGCTTGGCTATCGTCCAACTGCTCACTTACTTGATGGCAAGAGAGAAACATTATAGCACATACTATATATATCAAACTTCTTTTCATTGTAATTTTCAATTTATTGAGACTTCTATAACGCTCTCATTATATTCCTATTGTATAAAAGAACGTTAAATATGAAGAAAATTATGAATATAGCACCTAAAAATTATATCTAAATATTTCTACGCTCTATGCTGGTTATCTATTGATTAAATATTATATGTCAGATTATTTTAGTTGAGAGATATAGCTATCTTCCCTGAAGATAGAGTTAACTACATTGCAAATCACAACAATAGAAGCGTGCAAAATGGATTACACCTGATTTTTCTCTTGTGTTCTGTGCTTTGCAGAGGGGGGGGGAAGGTATCATTTTCTAATATTTTCGGTCTCCTTAAACTCAATTTTTCACGTCACAACTCTACTATATCTAATTGATTTTATTCAGAATACACATCTAAATATCACACTTAAGGCTTTCAGTACTCATCGACAAATTACCTATCAATCAGCACGCAAATATATAATAATTTTTATTTATTACCAAATTTAATCACATAAATTCGACAAATAGAGCCACTCAACTATTACTACTAATCACTTAATTAGAAAAGTTTTATGAATGGCATCGGTATAGATGTTGAGAACTTAAGATGCTCGCCTGTGACTGGGTGTATAAAGCTTATTGACTGAGCGTGCAGCGCAACTCTTCCGATTGGAGATGGTTTCTGTGCACCATATTTCTTATCACCGATAATAGAGTGACCAACATACTCCAAATGAGCACGAATTTGATTCTTACGTCCAGTGGATAATTGTAGTTCCAATAGAGATAACTGCCTACGACGTGAACTCTTTAAGAGCTTAAACTCAGTGGTTGCAATCTTACCATTCTCACGTGTGGTTGCATAGACCTTCAGTGCCTTACTCTCAGTAAGATATGTTTGAATAAGTCCCTCGCTCTTCTCCACAATACCCTCACATACTGCCACGTACTTTCTCTCGGTTACAACCTCTTCCCAGTACCTCTGCATATCGAACTTTGTCTGTTCATCCTTCGCAAAGAGCATTAATCCAGAGGTCTCTCTATCGAGCCTATGTACCACAAAAACCTTTGCACTTAAATCATCCCTACGCAAATACTCACGTACTATATTATATGCTGTCTTGCGTGTCTCTTTATCTGTTGCAATGGATAGCAACCCTGAATTCTTATTCACCACAAGTAGATAATCATCCTCATACACTATTCTCAACAGAGGGTGTTTCAAAGATTCCTTAACTCGACAAAATGTAACGACGACTTTGTCACCGCTATGCAGCTCAAAGTCAAACTGAGTGCAACGCATCGCACCTACACTTACCTGCCCATTACGTAGGTATGATTTCACCGTGGTTCGGCTCTTATCGGGCATAGTCTCAATTAGACTATCGAGCAGCTTTACATCACCCTGTACTGTATATTCAATCTTTTCCATCTACTTATCTTTACATTTTAGTCAGACGCAAAGATAGGCATTTTGGCATAGAAATTGGTTATAAAGCTCACAAAAATACTCTATAATCAAGCAAATAACTCTGTTATAGGATCTAATTATGACTAATCGAGCATAATCTGTTTTAAATAATTTGGTTAAGCGTGAAGATATTAGCAGTAAAACTACATACCTTTACTGTAAATTTTGGGCATCAAGCATTTAAATTAACATATAACATACTTAATATAAAACTATATTACAATAAACTAACATTCACAAATTTAACAACTAATAAAAATAAAAGCTATGAAACGTACACTTTACCTAATCGCAGCAACTCTTCTACTCTCTACGATGAGTTTCGAGTCGCAGGCACAAAACAATGAGCTTATAGAGGGCACAAAATTAATAATCATTGGCGGCGAGAATGTTGACTATGATTATGATGATGAAATTGAGACATTCCTACTGTATAGACACCGAGATTATCAAGGTACAAAGGCCCCTCGTTATGTTATCACCGATAGAACGGCTACGGCTATGTTCTCTATCGGAGGATTCGTAAACTTCCGCACGGCGTATGATTTTCCGGAGGTAATGCCTAATCTTGACTTTATTCCAGCACAGACTCCTATGCAGTCGAACCTTTCTAATCGTGGACATATATTTATGGATGCCAGTACTTCGAGAATATTCTTTGAGAGTACTATTAACACGGGTTGGGGTGATCCTCTTAGACTATATATCGAATCTGACTTTAGAGGCATTGATAATTCGCTCCACCTACGTCAAGCATACATTAAGTACTTAGGTTTCAAGGCAGGTATGGCAGCTTCAACATTTTCGGATATTAACTCGGCATTTCACACAGTAGATTTTGAGGGTCCAAACGCATTTTCGTATCGTCGTAACCTGCAATTACAGTATAGTTATCAATGGAATAATGGTTTAAGTATGGCTGTTGCACTGGAACTACCAACTGTTGCTGCCGACTATGGAACTTACACAACTCAAGTCTATCAGCAGATACCAGATATACCTGTTTACATTCAGTATCAGTGGGGTACAGAGCGTCACAGTCACATTCGACTAAGTGGAGTCTTACGAAATATGTTATATGGTGATATAACTAAGAATCAGATCGAAGATAAAATAGGTTGGGGAGCACAACTTAGTGGTACATTTGCAATTGGCAATCATCTTCGCCTTTATGGACAGCTACTCACGGGTGAGGGAATCGCACCATATGTTCAGGATTTACAGGGGCTGCCATATGATTTAGTAAACACACCTGATAAAATGTATTTGATGAATACACTACCTGTAACTTCGTGGTTTGCAGGCATTGAGCTTAAGCTAAATGATCGAATGCCTCTCACTTTGGGTTATAGTCAGGTACTACTAACAGATAGAGACGATGTACTTACTGCTACTGATTATAAGCTAGGGCAATATATCGTGGCTAACTGCTTCTATAACTTTGGAAGTGCTGTGAGCGTAGGGGTGGAGTATCTGTATGGCGCAAAATATAACATTGCTAATCAATTTGGCAAGTCACAGAGAATACAAGCGGCAGTACAGTTTAATTTCTAAGAGAGTTATTATTATTGGACAGTACTAAAATAAAATTAACCTAAAAAGGGCTGGTTTCCAAATCGTAGGAAATCAGCCCTCATTTTTTATGATTGATTTTTTTATCGGACAGTGCTAAAACAAAACCTAACCATTAAGAGATTGTGGGGTCATTCTGAGAATGCCGTACACATCCATATTTGGGTTGCAATATCTGCATATTTGATCGTCGCCTACATAAAAGCACAGCTCAAAACAGAACTTTCTATCTATGAAGTGATGCAAATCATCAAGGTTTCAGCTTTCGATAAGACTCCAATTTCGGAGCTATTTACCGAACCAATATCAAATCAAAATGTCAATGAACAATTAAATTTATTTTAGACTGGTTTTTAACGCACCAGCAGTAATCGGACAGTACTAATAAATAATCAAATTCGATAGATTTCCCAGTATCAATCATAAGTGGTTGAAAACAAGTAAAATCTAAATTTTAACACAGCAGGTAATAAAACTCGACCAAAAAATCGTTTAATTTTAAAACAAGCACTTGTTTTATTTTCAGATAAGAATTATCTTTGCATCGTTGATAAAAATATTACGATTATGGAAAACAAAAAATTAGGTCTAAGAATTGCGAAACTAAGAAGTATCAAAGGTTTATCCCAGGAGGAGCTATCAAAAAGCGTTGGTATTTCTCGTCCATCACTAGCACAGCTTGAGCAAGGCAATAGAAACATCAAGGTTAATGAGCTTAGAAAAATGGCTGAGGTGCTAAACTTCTCTATGGATGAAATCATGTCGGAGAACTATACTATTGACACCGATATAGACATAGGTACTAAAATTGAAGAGAAGTCAGATATTAGAATTTCTGTTCCAGAGATTAATATGCAGAAGTTTAAAAACCTTATACTTTATATCCTAGAGAAGTGTGCTGGAAAACCCAATATAGGAGAGACTGTATTATATAAGTTACTATATTTCTCTGATTTCAACTATTATGAGCTGTATGAAGAACATCTTTCGGGAGCGACTTACCGAAAGCTACCAAATGGTCCTGTACCCTTGAGCGTAGATGTGGTTCTTAAAGCAATGGTAGATAATGAGGAGATACAACTTTTCAAGACCAATTATTTTGGCTATACTCAGAAAAGATATATGCCACTTGTAGGAGCAGATCTTAGACTATTTAATGGAGCAGAGAAAGAAGTTGTAGATAATGTAGTGGATATATTAAGTGGTATGAGCGCAACAGATATTAGTCGCTATTCACACGAGGATATGCCATGGCAGGCATCTAAAGATATGGAAGTTATAGATTACGAGCTAGCTTTCTATCGCACAGCACCATATTCAGTACGCACCTATAACGAGGCTGTAGATTATGAGTGTTAAAATTGAGAGGTTAGCGGAGTTTGAAAAAGACCTCAAACAACTTCGTAAAAAATATAAGACTATTGACGACGACATATCAATTGTAGAGCGAGTTATTACAGTTGAGCCAACTGCACGCCCACCTTTCAGTTTTAAGATTGACAACTTAGGGTTGGAGACTTGCGTTATTAAGGTTCGTAAAATTGCCAGCAGATCATTCAAGGGTAAAGGGGCGATGAGTGGCTTTAGATTGATATACGCTCATTTTGAGCAGGTTGATCGTGTCGTATTTATTGAACTTTATCATAAAAGCAATAAAGAGGTCGAGGATAGAGATCGGATAAAGGCAAATTTTAAATAGGAAATATTATGAGAGGTTTTAAATTTAGATCAGACATTGAACGTGATATTGATAAAGGAGTAGCTGTAAATAAATTGTTTGCACCTAATAGAGCTTTATTGAATGATCCTTCTGAAATGAATTTTGATGATTCTATGTTCAGAAATTTTCTAAAGAAGCACGCAAAACATAGTTCACAAGTAGAGAAGGAGTATGAATACTTACTTAAATTTATGTTTGAACAATCTGGTATATTATCATTATCAAAAGAGGTATGTAATGAATTGTTGTGGGCGTATTATGCTGATGGTCACAAAGGTTTTTGCATTGAGTACGATACAGACATTATACTTGAATGCTACAACTATGGTTTAAGAAAGAAGAATGGTAAATTGGTTAACTTAGATGGCAAGCTTGAACAAGAGCCGATGGTTTTGCGATTAGATGTTGATTATAATAATTCATTTCCTCAATTTACTCCAGATGTTATGAAAAGATTGATAGAGACAGGTGATAGAACAGAGTGTTTAACTTGTACCGTTGGCACAAAATCGAAAAACTGGCGTCACGAAGAGGAGATTCGTTTGATTTTCAGCAAAAATGGGTTGTGTGAATTTGACTATCGTGCTGTAAAATCTATCTACTTTGGTTCTCGTTTTGATAATTTGACGAATGATATAGAGCGAATAATGAAACTATTAAAGGGACGAGGCATTAAATACTATCAGATGAAATTCATCCCACAAAGTTACACTCTATCATATGATGAAATACCTGACATATATGCCGATGCCGATGAGTATATTGCGAATAAACTACCATATAATAATATAACTATTTTAAGTACACCAGAATATACGGATCCTTATAGAGATCTACTTGAACAAGCCCTTGAAATTGTCAGCAAGGAACCGTGTATAAACTCTATAAAGAGTGCCCGTGTCTGCACATTTACGACTCCAATGATAGATGTAATAACAACTGTCAACGATGATTTTAAAACGTTCCCTGAGAAGATTTTTAGATTTGATATGGACTTAGAAAGGCGATCTATCAGTCTAAGACGATTTCAGTTTGATTAATTTTTTTATCGGACAGTACTAGTTTTTGATTGGACTGGTTCGCCTGCGGCACACTCCTTTTTTCATTACTCTAGTACAATGCACAAATCCGAGTGCCGGATGGCAC
>CAYJLU010000013.1:0-27149 GCA_964371395.1 uncultured Rikenellaceae bacterium
AATATCTCAACCTCTGTGATAAGGTTATTGAGCAGTGCATAGACAACCAAACCTGAGACTGATCGAATACCTGTCTTACGTTGAATATTCTTGCGATGAGCCACGACCGTATGTATAGAGATATTATAGAGATCGGCTATCTCCTTGTTCAACATCCCTTTTGCTACTGCCACTAGTATTTCTCGCTCTCGCTCCGAAAGCTCATCAGCATCACCCACTACACTGCCACGCTCCTCAATAGCAATTATATTGCGCTCTGCTATCTCTAAGATTCGCTGTGTACTATCTGTAAGTTCCACTGAATCATCGAAATGACGCAAAATACTCTGCTCAAAATAATTATATAAAATTGCAACTACCCGTGCCTCGGGAAATATCTCACGAATAGTTGATATTGATGATAACGATGGATTGATAAATACTACCCTGACAGTAGAATCGCTATTAACGGGTAGTGTTGCACCACTATATGCTATGTTAAATCTACTATCACGCTCCAATATATCGATAAGTCCAAAACAAATTATCTCCGAGTGCTCAATGACTGCTACTCTAAAACCACTATTTTCCATTTAACTCCTCCATTCTCTTGGCAATCGGGGTTAATACTCTATCCTCTATTCGTATGTGCTTATCTAGGTCATCCTCGAATTGGAATATATCCTGAAGTACATCAAAGCGTAGCTGCGATGAGGAACTACTTGGTAGATATTTCAAAAGTATATTCTTTAAGTCGTTGAGTTTATCCTCAATATCATCGTGATTCTCCTCATACTTATTGATATTGTATGTAGTTTCCGCATTACCATCAATTAGCCTCTGTACGTATGGGAATACCTCACGTTCTTCATACTCAAAGTGGTTCAACACCTCACGCTTGTACTCTAAGAAGAACTTTGTAAGCACTACGTAGTGATTTATATCAATGAGTGTCGATAGTTCATCGAGTTTAACCTCAATGGCTGCAATTCTAGTGTTGACATAGTAGTTATGCGACTGCTTCAAATACTCTACAACACTTTGTGGATTAGTATGCAGAAGCTCCTCCTTGGTCGGAATATAACCATCAAAACTATGTAGATTACATACCATCAGAAAAAAATCTCTGTCGATACCCTGCTCCCCACAAATCTTTGCAACTGTCCTATCTCCAAAACCTAACTCAATATTAAATCTCGGCAGAATAGTCAGCAGCATATAATTTGCCAGTATCATATCAGACAATTTAGTATCTGGGTTAAAACGAATATGTTTGATCATCGATTAATCTTATTTAAATTACAATAATATTCTTCTCTAGAATAATCTAGGGTAGATATAACTATCTCTAGGTGAACTAAAGCTCAACACGTCAATGCCGTGTGAGGGTACACTATGGCTCTGCTCGGTAATAAGCGAAAAATCACTGTTAGAGATTGCATATATAGACTGACTATCATCTCTAGAGATACGTACTGTCCAATCAAACATATTGCCAATTATTAAGATATTATCACTAAAAGGATCAAAATCTGATATTCCGCTACGTACTACCCTATAACCATCTCTTAAAACTACGTAGAGTTGATTATTACTATCAATGACATAACCTAGTGTCCTGCGGTCAGAAAACTCAGTAATAAATACTTTTTTAATCTGTATATCTGCTGGCGTTTCGATCTTACGGCAGTATGGCATTGTTACTGTCTGCTTGATGTGGAAGAGTGCACCGTTATTATCCACCATCAAATAACCCTCGTCGTACTCCTTTCTAACCGAAGTAATACCATTGAGATCACGAGCTGGAAAGCTAAATCCCTTCGATGCTAATACCGAAGAAAATTCTTCACTCTTTTGAACATCAATCTGGTTGCTATGCATATCAATAAACTCCATTGAGTTATCCGTAAATCTAAATACGTCACTTGGCATCTGCAACTCTCCACGCTTTGGCATACTCTCTAGCAGGAAATAGAGCTTAGGGAGTGGTGTATTAAGGTCACGTGCTGAGGTTCTAAATATGAAGTTTGTGCGCTGAATTTTCTGAAAATCAAATGGCACACCCTCAATACTATCTGGAGCAGTGCCAGACAGTTGAAGCTGACGTGCGTAGAATAGAGGAAGAGCACTATCGGTCTGTGCCTCGCTAAGGGTATCACCGCTGCTGGTTATCCCTATAACTCCCAGTTTATCATCGTTGGAAACCGAGACAAAGTCCTGAAGCGTTGTACTGTAAAGGGTAAAGGTTGAGTGTGAAGGTTCAATAGTTGCAAAGTTGTACACATTGGGCATCAACCATAGCACTACAAATACGCCACTCGATATAATTAATAACTTACTTAATATCTTCATTATAGTTCTTATTTTTAGGTTAATCCTGTGCCCCTGCCTTAAACCTTGCTACTGAAGTAAACGCAAATAGGAATTGGATTACAGTGAGCGGGACAAGTGAGTAGAATTGTGTATATGCCGCTGGTGTTGATGATAGAAAATATATCGAGATTATAGGTAGAGCAAATAGACAATAAATCACTCTACGTTTCCACGTCGGTTCCAACACAATTGCAGTGACTATAAAGTATGCCGAGAATGCAGCAAGAAACCACGGAAGTGAGGTCAATAACACCCTCTGGTATAGTTCAACTGCCATTACACTTGGCATATAGATTAACATTATTACATAGAACGGCACGAGCACTCCTAACAATGCAACAACTCCAAAGCTCTGCATAGCACTCAGCAATGAATTTCCACTACAAGGTAAATGCAACGTTAATTTTAATCGCTTACTATTCATCTCTGGGATATACTGCATAAGTGCAAAGACGATTCCTACAAAGACTGGTATATACTGAAATATATCTATAAAGATAGCATTACGAGTTATCATAACCTCCCAGATATGTGCAGCCCCTTTCAGTTCAAATACCTTTGCCATCCGAAATATGGTATAGATAGTAGTACCTCCAACTGCTAGTAAGGCTACTAAAAGGAACCATCTAGTCTTTATCCATTCCTTATAGAATATTGCTCTAAACATATTTTTTACTGCTTTCAAATTAATACTTACCCGTAAGTCCAATAAAGGCATCTTCGAGTGTTACAATATGGCTCTTTAATTCGCTAAATGGCACTCCACACTTCAGTAGCTCGGCTGCCGAACTATCAGTATCACCAAAGGCATAGAACTCCAGTTCATTACGGATAATCTGCTGACTGTATAGTCTATCTGATTGCACAGGGTTTACTCCCTCTGGCACCTTACAGGTATATCTATTAAAGGTTCCCATAAGTTCGTTAATTGGCATCTGAAGCATTATCTTGCCATAGTCCATAATTATACAATCGTCAATTAATCGCTCCATATCTTGGATGATATGCGATGTCAAAAAGACTGTCTTTCCCTCCGAGCGTGCATAATCCCTAAGGTAGTCAACAAAGAGGCGGCGATAGCCGGGGTCTAGACCTAGTGAGAAGTCATCGAGCACAAGTAATTCGGGATTCTGTGCTAGGATAAGTCCTAGGGCAACTTGTGAACGTTGGCCACAAGACATTCTAGAGATATACTGCTTTGGTGCTACCTTTAACATACTCATAAGTTCGTAGTAAGCCTCCTTACGCCACTGATTAGGGTAGAAACTACTGTAAAATTTCTCTATCTGTTCAATATTCATATACTGATACTGAACGTGCCCCTCAATAAGTAAACCAATCTGCTTACGTAACTTAGGGTTCATACCGACGATATTCTCTGAGAATATATAGCAGTTACCAGCCTTTGGTTTTAGGTAACCACTCAGTATATTAATAGTAGTGGTTTTACCCGTACCATTCTTACCCAACAATCCTAATACTCTACCCTTTGGCACCGAAAAGCTCAAATCCTCATAGATAAGCCTACTACCATAGTAGTGAGTTAGATTTTTACACTCAATAATATTTTCCATAAAAGTTCTACACTTTACTAAAATTTATATAAAGAAGAAGAGAATTGGTATTAAGATTCCTATGATTAACTCAACACCACCACGTCCCCATAATCCTTTCTTGCCTCTGACCATCACTAACCCAGTTATAGTTATAACTATTAGCGATATAGCAAATACATCTGCGAATATGGTCCACCATCTACCGGGGTTATAATGCAACTTAGCCATAGCACCTATTATCGGTCTACGGCTTACCCTCTCGTAAAGTGCACTGTCACTCTTAGTATTGATATACAGATTGGAACCACCCTTCAGGAAAACCTTTATACCACCCCCTTCAGGAGAGTAGTGTTGAGTATAGTTCTTATCCTCTGCGATGGATTCAAGCAGTGGTAGAATCTCCTCAAAGCTAGACTTATCATTGAGATCCCCACTGGTTGCAAATTCAATTTTATCAATACTATAATGTGGATTAATTGTATCTCTATGGTTCATAACAATCCCTGAGATGGCATATATAATCACCATCCCAGAGAATAGATATGAAAGATCACGATGGATTACTCTACTCCACTTTCTGAGTGAATTAGAGAATTTCATATGATTTAGCTGTTACAAAGTAGAATGAAAGATAATCTTTACCACTCTCTGCCTTACGCTCTGCAATTCTTTTGCGGAAGTCAGCAATACGTGTTTCAGTTGTGTTGCCTTTTTCGCCACGAGCACTCTTCTCTGTTGAGCAACCTGCCTCACCATCACCGTGCTGCTCCTCTGCGTGCTCTTTTAGTTGGCTCTCCCAGTTTTGTAGATATGCCTCGTCAATACGTTGCTCCTCAAGTGTACCTACAACCTTTACCTTGCTATTTACTGCCTTAGTGTCAAATGAACCTAGATCACCTGCCTGAACACGAATTACTTTGCTATGGTCGCTACCCATAAGGAAAATTTTTGTAGCTCCGTGGCGACAAGCGTGCGTACAAACACCCTCAACTACCATCTCCTTACCAACATTTGCCTCTGCACTATTAAGTAATGAATCAATGGTAATTGTAACTACCTGAGCTACACTAGTTTTAGTTGAGTCTGCATTGCCCTTCGATGAAGTTGCATTTCCACCACAAGATACCAATGATAGAGCAAGTGCTGATAGAATAAATAGATTTTTCATTTTTTATATTGTATTTAAATTTATGATGTGCAAATATAGTAATTTACATTAGAAAATCACCCCCAAAGTTAAATTTATGGTATATTTATAATCTGAGCTGAGGTTCACTATTTCCTCTAGGGCAAAGCGATAGCTGCAATCCAGCATTGCTCTAATTTTTAGCAATTTGGAGTAACTGTACATATAACCGAAACCTAACCCAACGGCTAATTGCTCTGATTGTTGATACTCCATCTGCTTTAACATAAATTCATCTGCGGTCTTTGTTGGATTAGTAACTACTCCCGTGGAGAGTTCTTTATCAATATATTGTGCCCCTAGACCCGAGTAGTAATTAAGTGCTACTGAGGGGCAGAACACACCACGACCACTTACAATATTATAACGCCCATCAAGTCCAACACTATACATCGAACTATTATCTTCTCTACTAAAAGGAAATATAGTTGCGCTTCTATCCTGTGTCATATACTCACCTCGCAAAGCAACCTCATACTTTGGTATAGAATCGGCAATACCTAGTTGCAGGATATAGTCAAGGTTTAGTGTTGTGTTATTTATTGTTGAGACGTGGCTAGGGGTTTGATATTCGAGATATGTACCTCCAAGCCCATCGTTTACAAAATTGAACTTATTCTCATAAGTGAATGAGCCTTGGGATTCATAGCTCAGTGCTGCAATATGTCTTGAATCGCTTCGATTGCTTACCAAACGTAGGTTAAGGGCAGTAGAGTTAATATCAAATGTGTTAAATATAGGACTTTCATTCTCCTGAATACCTATCTGTCCCTCACGTAGGGAGTAGACTCCCTCAAGAAGTATCATTGTACTAGGAGATATGTTATATGATAATTGCAAAGCAAATTTGCTAGTGAAATTAATGATTGGCAGACTAGACGATGAGATAAAGTTAAGACCTGTTGAACTGGAGAATGTATCACGCTTCCCCCAGAATAGACCATAACTCCTCAGCATAGAAACAGCGTAGTCTGTATCATAGAAGCGGTTAAATGAGACCGCCTCGATATGGTGTTCAAGTGCATAGCTTATCCCCACCATAAAGTCGGTCAGAGAGTATGTAACGCCTAGTTGGAGGTCAATGTCGGTTAGGTAGTTAATATGGCGTAGATCCTTCATCTTTGCGTAGTTAGCTCCCAGTAGTGAGAAGTCTGCACCGATACTAAGTCTTTTTGTTGCCGCCCAAGCCACTCCTCCAGATATATTGTAACGCTCTTGGGTAATATTTCCACGATTTTCGGAGTCAAAATCGGTAATGTCAAATGTGTTGTAATAGGGGTTAAATAGCGCAGAACCGCTAACGTTCTTCCCCGTAAAGTACGAGTATCCAACCTCGCCACTTAGCATCACTCTATCACTGAACTTATACAGTGAGTTTGCATCGGCTGATAGCTCGAATGAGTCGTTTGACTCGTAGTAATCCACAAGGCCACCATTATCTCTTCCAACTCTAAAGTTAAGATCCGAGATACTTGGCGCACTATATGTTATTAATCCTGCTGGGTTGAGGGTACTAAGCCACGGATTTAATTGTTTTGTATATTTATATGTTGCCCACGATGGGTTAGTGGTTTGTGCAAACAATTGGCTGGAGCTTAAAATAGCTCCAACCAATAGTAGCACTAAAGATCTAAACATATACATATTAGATATATTATTAAAATCTATTTCTTAAGAGAAACAACTGAACGTCTGTGGAAGTCAACAGATGAGTCATTAATATCTTTAAAGACAATCTTTGCACCTGCTGCCATTGAAGCCTCAGCATCGATTCCACTTGGATCGGTCGAGCCTAACTCTTCGTTTTGAGTACCTAGTGCATAGTTATATACTAGTTTGCCTTGATTCTCTTCGATAGCCTCAGTAGCCTCTTTGTCAACGTTACGGTAGATAGATTGACCTAGACCAGATGATGCATAGATAAGACCTGCATCAAGATCCTTAGAGATACGTCTTGTAGATGTCTCTACGAAGTTAACATTCCATACTTCAATTGCATCAAGTACCCATTCCTTTGGAAGTTTTCTACCAACAAAGAAGTCATCACCGGGAGCATACACCTCATATGATAGGTCGGCTGCAAAGGCTGCTGGAGTTGTACCTACGGTATTAAATATAATAAGTGAAGGTGATGATGAACTAACAGTCCATCCGTTGCCCAATCCATATCTTGCTGCCTTTAGGTAGTTAGTAGATGGAATACCTTCGTATGGAGCTGGATACCAGCTACTGTGATTATATCCACTCTCTGGATCGTATGTCACGTAATCAGCTGTACTAAGATCAATAGAGTTAGTTTGAGGGTCAGTGTGGTTCAATGCTGATCCAAGCGATACTACCGCTTGAGAACGTGCAGCAAGTTTGTGACCATCTTGGAAGTACCAAATACCGTGAGTAGCATTAATCCAGTCCTCATTCTCATAGAAAAGTTCTCCTCCCTCTACTATCCATTTGTTTGATGATGATTGAGCATTATATGGGTCACAGATAGCTAAACCTACATTATCTAACGACGCATCAAAGTCTGAGTTGTTATAAATAACAAACATTCTATCTCGTAAATAAGTATCACCTTCTTCTACTGCATCAGCACACCCAGTTGTGTAAATTTCTTTGATAATCAGCTGACTATTCTTAGTTATAGATAGTTCAAGCGATAGCTCAGATGTTTGATCCCAAGACTGATCAATAATTTGAGTACTAATAGAGCTTATAGATAGTGCATTATTATCAACGATAATAGAACCG
This sequence comes from uncultured Rikenellaceae bacterium, assembly GCA_964371395.1. Lineage (GTDB taxonomy): Bacteria > Bacteroidota > Bacteroidia > Bacteroidales > Rikenellaceae > Mucinivorans. Next base: position 7,843 of record CAYJLU010000013.1, read on the forward strand.
TTGGTCTTAAATGTATAGCTACCTGCTGGAAGTTCAAAAGTTGCTTTACCATCAGCATCAACTGCTTGCTCATACATATTCTCAGAACTTTGAGCTGAGACTTTAAGTGCGCTATAATCAACATTTTCAGCATATTCTGCTGGTGCAGACACAGCCACAACTACATCATATAGGATAACTTCAGTTGGTTTATCCTTTTCACACCCTACAAATAGCATTGCCGCTAGAAGTAGTAAACTAGTAATTTTTAGTTTCATAATTGTTTTTTGTTATAATTTATTTTGGTTTATAATTTTAGTCTAAGTGACAGCCCATAGTAAAAGTTTGGTATATAACCACTTCCATATATTGAACCTGAGAATACGTCACCCCACGAGGAGGTCACATTCTGTAAGTTATTGAAGAAGTTTGTGGCATAAAACGATACGCTTGCTATATCTCCAATCTCCTTTGTAACCGATAAATTCACTGAGTAATACGCTGAAATAGTCAGTGGATTAAACGTATAGGCAAAATTGCTACGCTCCACAAGTTTCGAGAGGTCGGCAAAAAGAGCTGGATCATTCTGCTGTGCCCAAATAAACTTATCGTAGAATGGAATAAGGGTATCTGGATCGCTCCACGTTGAGTAATACTCAGGATAGGTTATTACATATGTATTACCTTTATATATATCGGTGTCGGAACTGATATATCCACCTATCTCGGACAGTGCATAACTACGATTGCCTCCGGAGTACTCGCTCAGAGATTGGCGATAATCCATTAGTGTGCTCTCGAATCTAAGTGAAATAATTAAACGGCTCTTAGGTATATGAGTTGTCAGTGTTAGATTTAAGTTTAGCCCTTTCTCTATTGAACCATTCGCCACACTTGCCCCTCCGATATAGTGACCAATATACTTGTATGGTTCACCATCATATCCCGTCTGAAGTGTACCTAGCGAACCTTGAGTTAGATGTTCATTGAGTGTCTTATATACAAAGTAGTTACCATCAATGCGGAAGTTCGTGCGTAGTGCCTCAATTCGTGGAAAGTCGATGATCCACTCAACTCCATATCTCTCGACTGGTGCTGCATTTATATACTGTGCCGAGGCTCTGAACTTATTAAGGGTCTTTGCATCGAGCACTACGCTTTGTTGTGCTCCAGTAATATCACTTACCGTTACTATCCCCGTTACAGGATCAACATAATAACTCCTATTTGCCGAAGGTATTGAGATGCCCTCCAATGCAGATGGCCCAGTGTAGTTGTATGAAAATGGTGAATAGGTGTAGTTTAGAGTGTAATTATTCTCGGTATAGCTTCTATAACCACTTATCGAAACATCTGCTCCAAATACATTTGCCTTTGCGCCTATCTCCCACATAGTGGTTTGTTGCCACTCTAGGTCAGAGTTATAGATCGGTTCGCTAACTTGAGTTAAGTAGGCTTGGTATGAGGTGTTTTGAGCATCACTTGCAGCTACAAAGGTATTAATATCATAGTACGATGCCCTTGGATTGAGAATCAAGAATGAAGGTAGTTTAGATGCTTGCCCCCACGACGCATATAGCCTTATATCTGAGAGGTTGCCACTCTCACCCTCCATCATACCATAGCTAAGATTTAACCTTGGCGACAGTGCCGTTGTCAATCCATAGCTTGAGTCATAGATATGAGTCATATCGTAACGAAGCCCCGCCATTAACCTCAAGGTTGAATTCTCAGAGGTAGCATATTCGAGGTTCTCTTCCGCAAATAGCGAGAAGTTGTGCATCGCTGGTAGCTCATCTAATCTATACTCTCGCCACGTAGGTGCTACTGAGAGGTCCTCGTAGTAGTTACCCCTACCAAAGTTCTTTGTGTAGTTATAATCAACTCCGACCATAAAATTACTACTAATCTCATTAGAAAAATCCTTCGACCACTCACCCTTTAACTTAGAGGTGATGTTAAGTGGGCGATTATCGTACTTCTCTAAGTCATACCAATAGCCACCTAGACGTAATACTGCATCCGATGAACCTCCATCATATACACTTGCGACATAGTAACCATCCTTAATAGAGTGCATTGCAACGGATGAATTCACTGAACTATATATCTCATTAACTTCACTTTGAGCAGATGAGTAACTAGCCGTAGTAAGCCACGTTAGCCTCGTCAACCAACTTAGATTAGGCGAGTAGTCAAACTTGAAATTTGCACGAACATCGTGGTTGCTCTGCTTAGAGTAGTTATCATTAGCTTGATCGGGGTCATCAGTGCTGTTATAACCTCCGAGATTGCCGCTCACACCAAATGTAAGCGCAATAGGATTTCCATCGGCTGTCTGTGTCCTATGGGTATAGTTAAGGGTTAAACCATTACGATCATAGGTGGTGTATGGGTGAGAAATATTACCCACCGATAAAGCCCTCTCAAATGAAGTATTAAGCACTCCCTTTTCAAATGTAAAGCCCTTTGATACACCGTAACGTTGCGTATGTGGTCTGAGCGATGTCTCGACAATAAATGGAGTTGCTCCCTTGAATGTATTTATCTTGACTAGTCCATTGTTTAAGTCGCCATACTCTGCTGAGGGTACCCCCGATATTATTTCAACAGACTCAATATTGGCAACCGATATTCCCCTTAGATCACTACCCGAAATATCTGTGGCATTTGCATTGGTCGAGAGCCTAACACCATCAATTTCCACTGCGGTACCAAAGGATGAAGCACCTGTCGAGCCACCATTCCCACGCACCGTAAATTCACTATTGCCACTCAACAGAGACATATCGCCCTCGAATTTACCCCCCGGTAGTAACGACATTACATCGGTTAGCGAGGCTATTTGCAAATTCTCTATTGCCTCACGCCCAACTTTATATGTACTAGCACTACTCTTAGAGTTATTATCTGCTACGACTGTAACTACATCTATACTTAGACTCCGAGGCTCTAACAGAACATTATACTCTCTTCGACCACTCAGGCTATCAATCCTCAAAGATCGTGAAGTGTAGCCTAGAGAGTGAATGGTTATAGTAAAATCAGCACTAGGAAGTCCTTTGAATGTGTAGTAGCCATCACTATTTGATGAACACCATAGAGCTTGACCCTCTACCACGATTGTGGCAAACGGTACTCCCTCTTTAGTATTACTATCAATCAATCTACCGTATAGCTCTTGCGCTGAGGTATTCATACAACACACCGCAAATAGTATAATAGTGATTATCACTTTAATTTTACACATCTCCTCTTCTTTAAAATCGAATGCAAAAGTAATCGCTTTTTCCCGAAGCGTAAATACCATTTAGTAGCTATATTGCGATTCCCTCAATCACTATATATAGCTATTTGGTGGTACGCTGAAACAGTATCAATGCAATGGAAATAACAACTATTCCCCCTACGGTAGAGTAAGTTGGCATAGAATCGGCAATGAATATCCAACTGAGAATCGAGCCTGAGACAGGTACTAAAAATTTCCACATATTTAACTCAGATACCTTAACCCCCGGGCGTTGAAGCAGTGAGTACCAAATAGAGAAGGTTGCTGCCGATATTATCGATAGCCATAACAGTGCACCTATAAAGGTCATATCGGGTGGTGTTGTTGGGTAGGTTTCAACGGCAGAGCCAACCCCTAGCAGTAGAATTCCACCACTAATATTTGCAAAGGAGGTAAGCAACACAGGATTTAGTTTATTCTTCTTGTATTTAGCAACCATAATATTGGCATAGCTTCCCATTAGATTACTAAAAACTAGGCACCCTACCCCAATATAGAATGACACACTATCGAATATATACTGCCCGCTCACAGCACTAATCATCACTACTCCTGAGATACCAAGGACTATGGAGATTAATTTTCTACCATTAAGACCATCGTCCTCTAGTGTAAAGTGGGCCATCACTGCCACAAATAGTGGGCCTGCACCAATGATTATCGAGGCAATATCAGGCGGGACTCTATCCAAACCCAAAAAGAAGATACCATACTGCATAAAGGTTTGCACAATGCCGAATAGTAGCATAAATCGCCAATTTCGAGAGATTTCCTTTAAAATATCTATCCTCCGAATAACAAGTGGTATAAATAAGATTGTGCCAGCTATGATAAATCGTATTGCCGAGAGCAATATTGGGGGCATATAATCAAAGCCGATCTTCGCTGCTGCGAATGCCGAGCCCCAAAGTATGCAACATAGGACTGCTAATGCTCTCATCTCACACTTATGTTTTTACAATTCAAATACTAAGGAGCATAAAAATATAATATTATTATGTTATCCAACTCTTAAAACATCCTATTACGCCTCTAAAAACTATATTTAAATATCTTATTTTCAAATACTTAAGCAGATTTCAACTTAATAACGCTCCTAAACCAATATTTATTTTGTAATTTAAATATATATTTATAACTTTAACACTACAATAATTAAATATTAACCCCTATCCCCCCCAAAAAAAGATGAAAACAATAGTAACAATCACAATTTTTCTACTCACACTAATTTCTCCACTCTTTGCTCAAGATGCGAAGTGTGATGAGTGCCCTAAAGCTAAATGTTGCGCTGTGGATAATAGCGATAAGCTAGTTGTAATACTTAGCAGTCAGGATCCGCTTGTAGCCGAAAGAGTTGCGTTAATGTATGGCGGTGCGGCAAAACGCAATGGTTGGTTTTCGGAGGTAACCTTACTCTTGTGGGGTCCTTCAGTTAAGATGGTAGCCGAGAATACTACGATTCAGTCTAGAATTAAGTCAATGATGGAAAACGGTATATCTGTTCGTTCTTGTATTGCCTGTACGGAGAGCTTTGGTGTAACCGACAAACTCAAGGAACTAGGCTACGAGGTAGACTATATGGGAGTACCACTAACCGACTACCTTAAGGAGAATTATAGGGTGCTTACTTTTTAAATAAATTTAACAACAACTGACATCCATTGTCTTCTGTTATTAAAATTTTACATTAATATAGCACTGTTATATTTAAAAATATCATAAAACCTTAGCTCATTTCGGGCTAAGGTTTTATATTTTACCCCGCCCACAATAATAGTTGCAGAATAATTTTACAAAAAAACATAGCAAAAGAGTTTGAAAACAAATAAAAAAGCATATTTTTGTATTGTAATATAACCTCCTCCGAATAACATACTACAAACGGAGAGGTGAATATCGTAGACTAAAATATAAACTTTTCTATCAATATTAGACTCTGTACAGTATGAAGAAGAAGATTTCACTATGCGATGCCGTAGCACTTGTTAAGGATGGAATGACAATTATGGTTGGCGGATTTCTCTCAGCAGGTGGCCCAAAGGATATTATGGATGCCCTTGCCCAAAGCAATGTAAAGGACCTAACACTCATCTGCAACGACACCACCTTTCCCGACAAAACCCACGGACAACTGTTCAAAAACGGACAGATAAAAAGAGTAATTTGCTCGTACATCGGAGCAAATCCATACTCTATCGAACAGATGAATAGTGGTGAACTAGAGGTCGAATTCTCACCGCAAGGCACACTAGCCGAGAGAATCAGGGCTAAGGGTGCTGGGCTTGGCGGTGTACTTACCCCTACGGGGCTAGGCACACTAGTGGCACAGAACAAAGAGATACTAACTATTGACGGCAAAGACTTTATAGTCGAAAAACCAATAGGTGCCGACATTGCTTTTATCGGTGCGTCAATATCCGATGAGATTGGTAATTTAGTGTATAAAGGTACAACTCAGAACTACAACCCGATGATGGCAACAGCCGCTGATATTGTAGTGGTCGAGGCTCAATGCATTGTCCCTAAAGGAGCAATACCTCCAGAACAGGTACACACTCCTGCAATTTTTGTTGATTACATATACTTTAAAGAATAGATAACAATGGAATCTAAAGCCCTAATCAGACTAAGAATGAGCTCACACGATGCCCACTACGGAGGTGGTCTTGTTGATGGAGCTAAAATGTTACAACTCTTCGGTGATGTAGCAACAGAACTTCTCATACGTCAGGACGGTGACGAGGGACTATTCTGCGCATACGATAACGTCGAGTTCCTTGCTCCAGTATATGCTGGCGACTATATTGAGGCAACGGGAGAGATCATACAGGTGGGTAATTCGTCGAGAAAGATGGTATTCGAGGCTCGCAAAGTCATAGTTCCAAGGTATGATATATCGCCTTCGGCTGCCGATATTCTTGAAGAACCAATAGTTGTATGCCGAGCAAGCGGCACTTGTGTAACCCCTAAATCTTGTCAGAGAAAGTAATGGAAAAATTAATTATTACCGCCGCTATTTGTGGCGCAGAGGTACTCAAGGAGCATAACCCTGCTGTACCTTATACCGTTGAGGAGTGCGTTCGAGAGGCAAAGAGTGCCTATGACGCTGGTGCAAGTATCATACACCTTCACGTCAGAGAAGACGATGGTACCCCAACCCAAAGCAAAGAACGATTTAGAGTGGTTATCGATGCCATTAAGGCGGAGTGCCCAGATGTAATTATTCAGCCCTCTACGGGTGGAGCAGTAGGTATGACCAACGATCAAAGGTTACAACCTACTGAACTAAACCCCGAAATGGCAACTCTAGACTGTGGAACTCTAAACTTCGGAGGTGATGATATATTTGAAAATACAGAAAATACGATCAAGTACTTTGGTGAGAAGATGATTGAACGTGGTATCAAACCCGAGCTTGAGGTCTTTGATAAGAGTATGATTGATATGGCACTACGCCTCCACAAAAAAGGATATATTAGAGAGCCTATGCACTTCGATTTTGTAATGGGGGTAAATGGCGGTATCTCAGGAGAGCTACGTGACTTTGTATTTCTAAGGGGTAGTATCCCCTCTGGAGCAACATATACAGTTGCCGGTATTGGTCGCTATGAATTCCCGCTGGCAATCGCTGCAATTATAGATGGTGGCCACGTTCGTGTAGGATTCGAGGATAATGTGTTTATCAGTAAGGGAGTGCTGGCAAAATCTAATGGTGAACTTGTCGAGAAGGTAGTGCGAATGGCAAAGGAACTTGGGCGTGAAATTGCTACACCAGCCGAAGCTCGCAAAATTCTTTCACTCTAAATTACTTAACCCCTAGAATTAAGATATGACACAGACTGGATGTAAATATGGAACACACCGTGTTATTACCCCAAAGGGTACTCTGCCTCAACCAGCGCAAAGGCTAGATAACACAATGGAAATATTCGATAACGAAATGCTTATCGAGGTCGAGACCCTCAATATTGACTCGGCTAGCTTTACTCAGATCAAGGAGGCGTGCGCAGGTAACGCTCAGAAGATGGAGGATATGATCCTTTCAATTGTATCGGAGCGTGGCAAGATGCAAAATCCTGTGACTGGCTCAGGTGGTATGCTAATAGGCAGAGTTAAGGCATTAGGTTGTAACTTTCCTAAGGAGCCAAAGGTCAAGGTAGGCGATAAAATAGCAACACTAGTATCGTTATCACTCACACCACTTAAGATTAATGAGATTAAGCACCTATCCCCTAATTCCGATCAGATTGATGTAAGTGCAGAGGCAATACTATTTGAGAGTGGAATATTTGCGGTACTACCTGACGATTTAGCCGATAAGCTATCACTTGCCGCCCTAGATGTGGCAGGCGCACCAGCCCAAGTAGATAGGCTTGTAGGCGAGCAAGACACCGTGTGCATTATTGGTGGAGGCGGCAAATCTGGTATTCTATGTTGCTATCAGGCGATGAAGAATGTGGGAGCATTGGGCAAGGTGATAGTGGTTGAGTACTCTAAGGAGAATGCGCAACGTATTATTGACCTTGAGCTTGCAACAGATGTTATCGTGGCTGATGCCACTGATGTTATGGATGTATTTCACAGAGTAATGGAGATTACCGGTGGACGTGGTTGTGATGTAACTATCAATAACGTTAATGTACCATCAACTGAAATGACCTCGATACTAATCACAAAGGGAGGAGGTAAGGTCTACTTTTTCTCTATGGCAACTAGCTTTAGTAAAGCTGCACTTGGAGCAGAGGGTGTGGGCAAAGACTTAGACCTTATTATGGGTAATGGGTATGCTAAGGGGCACGCCGAACTAACACTCGGAATACTAAGAGAGTCACAAAAGGTTCGTGAACTCTTTGAAAAGATATATGTATAACCTTCCAAATTTACAACAATGACAAGCAGACGAAGAGAGCTATTCCCTGAGGTTACAGATGAGCAGTGGAATGACTGGAGGTGGCAGGTGAAGAACCGTATTGAGACCCTCGATGAACTAAAAAAATATGTTACTCTAAGCGATGAAGAGGAGATGGGAATTAAACGTTCACTCAGTGAACTGCGTATGGCAATTACGCCGTACTATATCTCATTAATTGATCCAAATAACCCAGACTGTGCGATAAGAAAACAGGCTGTACCATCTGGTAAGGAGACCTATCATTCAGCTGCTGATCTTCTCGATCCTCTTCACGAGGATGAGGATTCACCAGTTCCGGGGTTAACGCACCGCTACCCTGATAGAGTGTTACTGCTGATCACCGATATGTGTTCGATGTACTGCCGTCACTGTACACGCCGCCGTTTTGCGGGAGCTAAGGATACAGAGATGCCAGGGAGTCGAATTGATCTTGCTATTAACTATATTGCCAGAACTCCACAAATTCGAGATGTGGTGCTCTCTGGTGGTGATGCACTTATGGTCAGCGACAAAAGATTAGAGTCAATAATCTCTCGACTCAGGGATATTCCACACGTTGAGATTATTCGTATCGGTAGTAGAACGCCTGTGGTATGCCCTCAGCGCATCACCGACGACCTTGTCAATATGATAAAGAAATACCATCCTGTTTGGCTTAATACACACTTTAACCACCCTGATGAGATTACTCCAGAGGCTTTCGAGGCGTGTAGTAAGCTAGCCAATGCAGGAGTGCCGCTAGGCAATCAGAGTGTGTTACTTCGAGGTATTAATGACTGTGTGAATATTATGAAACGACTTGTTCATAAGTTAACGTATATGCGTGTGCGTCCATACTATATATACCAGTGTGACCTTGCTATGGGATTAGAGCACTTCCGCACACCTGTTTCGCAGGGAGTGGAGATTATCGAGGGGTTACGTGGACATACCTCAGGATACGCTGTTCCGACATTCGTAGTTGATGCACCGGGCGGTGGAGGTAAGACTCCAGTAATGCCAAACTACGTCATATCACAATCTACTGGCAAGGTTATACTTCGTAACTTCGAGGGGGTAATTACTACATACACCGAACCAGAACACTACATAAAGAAATGTAACTGTAAGGACTGTCAGATAGATTCTCCAGTCGAGGGTGTATCTGCACTACTTCGTGGCCAACGAATGACAATAGAGCCTGCCCTATTACTAAGGCACGAGCGTAGTAAACACTAAACTCATAAAGAAAAACAATATGCCACTAATCGATAGTATACTAGAGCATAAGACTATATCAATTGTGGGTATGTACAAGAATACTGGCAAGACCGAGACGTTGAACTACATTCTCGGTCGCTTGCCTATATCTACCTCTGTTGCTATAACATCTATCGGTATTGATGGCGAACGTATTGACCTAGTATCTAATACTGCAAAACCTGAGATTTTACTACGTAGTGGTTCAATATTCGCCACAGCCGAGTCGCTATACAACTTAAAGTCGGGAACTTGCGAGATTATAAATATTTCGAGAGATTCGACTGCTCTAGGGCGAGTTATAACTGCTCGAATCATCTACGACTCAAAGGTAATTATATCAGGGGCTAGCTCCTCTTGCGGTCTTCGGCAGTGGATAGATATGGTCGAGGGATTTGGTACTGATATTACACTCATTGATGGTGCGCTTTCACGACTTAGCTCTGCATCGCCCGCTATATGTGAGGCAATGATACTCACAACGGGGGCTGCTCTATGTTCAAATATCTCAACACTTGTGTCTAAGACTGCCTATACTATCGAACTCATACGACTTCCTAGGGCTAAGAGTTGGATACTTGACAAATTGAGAGGTATTAGTAGTGGAATTTGGGGGATTGATGGCAGTGGCAATGTGAAGCAACTACCCATAGATTCAGCATTCTCGGTAAGCAACTTTAATCAACAAATCGTAAAAGAGTATAGATATATATTTATCAGTGGTGCTATAACCGATCGGTTCATTAAAGAAATTTCGCAATGGGTGAAGGGTATAACCATTGTTGTTCAAGATTTTTCTCGTATCTTTATTAGCGAGATGGAGTACCGTAGATTTATACACAGTGGAGGTAATATTGAGGTGTTAAATTGCTCGAAGCTATTGGCAATAACCGTAAATCCCACTTCACCTAGTGGGTATAACCTCGACTCACAAAGGCTGTGCGATACCCTAAGTCAGAGAATACAACTACCAGTATATGATATACTAAACTAGATAATAGAACTATGAAACCACTAAAGGAATACTTCAAGCTACCGTGCGCTCTAAGAGAGGTTGTAGCAGAGCTTGAATTTAGCTCATCGGCATCGATGGGCTATCTACTTGGTATGCCTATGATGGTCGAATTAGTTGAACTTAAGGCATACTACTCTAACGTTGAATTAATTAGAGCACAACTAGACTTAATGTGGCTTAAGAATACTATACTTAAACTACACTCACTAAAAGATATTCGCTCCACAATTAAGAGCCTTACTAGAGAGTCTGCATTAAGTGATATCGAACTTTTTGAACTAAAATCACTACTCCTTATCAATGAGTCTATACGCAAAGAGTTAGAGGAGGCAAATATCCAAAGTATAGTTACTCTAAATAACCTTGAGGCTCCACTTGCTATACTTGACCCAGAGGGTACAAGGGTAAATGGTTTCTATATCTATGATATATACAGAACAGAACTACCAGCTCTAAGACGAGAATTTAGTAAAACTCAAGATATTGATTTACAGATTAAAATAGACAAAATTGAAGCTGAGGTACGCAAAGAGTTAACACGGGCTGTTGCTCTATATAGCACTGAGATACTAGACTCTCAGACCTCACTCTTTGAACTAGATATATACATTGCAAAGAGTAAGTTACAGAAGAGGCTAGGACTAACCACTCCAATGCTTTCGAGTGATGGGGTAACTAAGCTAGAGGGACTCTTCAACCCTGTGGTACGCTCCGTGGTGGAGCTTAGAGGCGAAGAGTATCAGAGTGTAGATATAGAGTACTGGCTGGATTCAACTATTATTATTGGTGCAAATATGGGTGGTAAGACTGTAACGTTGCGTTCGATTGCCCTTTGTCAGTTACTCTGTCAATTTGGTTTTGGTGCACCAGCAAGCAGTGCCATAGTTGACCTAAAGAGCGACATTATACTCTACATTGGCGATGGGCAGTCAACCGAAAGTGGATACTCTTCCTTTGCTAGCGAAGTGTTGGCGGTGGACGCTATAATAAAGAGTGCTGATAGCGGCACTCGTATTCTAGCACTCATAGATGAACCTGCTCGCACCACAAACCCGACCGAGGGTACAGCTCTAGTAGAGGCGATTATCCAAAGACTCAGCAACTACAAAATTTCGCTGATATTAACCACTCACTACACCATAACAAACTCAATATCTCGTAGATATAGAGTGCTGGGATTACAGTGCGACGGTACTATGAATTATAGATTCATACCCACCACACTTCACGATATTCCACAAGAGGCAATAGCAGTTGCTCAGAGCCTAGGGGTAGATAGCAAGTGGATTGAGATAGCTAAGAACCATATATAAAACAGATAAATTCATACATTTAACTATGCAACAGAGTAAATTAGGTTTAGATTTCAACAAGGTAGACTATGCACGTAAGCTCTCTGGTAGTATTGCCAATTCGGTACAGGAGTTCGTGGAGGGGTATACCACTGTTGCTGTCGAGAGAACCCTATGTAGATTAATGGGTATCGACGGAGTCAATAGTGATGGTGTGCCACTTCCTAATGTGCTGATAGAGGAACTAAGGGCAAAAAACCTCCTTAGCGAAGGTGTGCTATTCTTCCTTGCAAATGCAATGAAAAGCACTGCGCTTACTCCTCAGCAGATTGCCGAGGGAGTAGCCAACGGTACAATAGATATAACTCGTATCGAGGTATTCGACCGAGAACTCAGGGATAGCGTTCTAGAACCTATTATTGCTGATAATCTAACCAAGATTAAGGCACGTAGGGCTAGACGAGAGCAATACTTGTCGACTATTGGTCAGGGTAGTAAGCCCTATTTATATGTAATTGTTGCAACTGGTAATATATACGAAGATGTAGTACAGGCGGAAGCCGCTGCACGTCAAGGAGCGGATATTATAGCAGTTATACGCACCACTGGACAATCTCTACTAGACTACGTTCCCTATGGTGCTACAACTGAAGGTTTTGGTGGTACCTTTGCCACGCAGGAGAACTTCCGTATTATGCGCACTGCACTTGATAAGGTGGGCGAGGAGGTCGGTCGCTATATCCGACTATGCAACTACTGCTCTGGGTTATGTATGCCAGAGATTGCAATTATGGGTGCGCTCGAAGGTCTGGATGTTATGCTCAACGATGCTCTATATGGTATTCTATTTAGGGATATAAATATGCAGCGTACACTAGTAGATCAGTACTTCTCTCGTGTTATCAACGGCTATGCAGGTGTCATAATCAACACTGGTGAGGACAACTACCTTACCACAGCCGATGCCGTTGAGGAGGCACACACCGTGCTTGCTTCGGATCTCATAAACGAACAACTCGCACTCCTTGCAGGACTTCCAGAGGAGCAAATGGGGTTAGGGCACGCCTTTGAGATGGATCCAACGCTCGAAGATGGATTTCTCTATGAGTTGGCACAAGCACAGTTGACTCGTGAGATATTCCCAAAGGCTCCGCTAAAGTATATGCCCCCGACTAAGTTTATGACTGGAAATATCTTTAAGGGGCATATTCAAGATGCACTCTTTAATATGATAGGGATATGGACTAATCAAGGTATTCAACTCCTTGGTATGCCTACCGAGGCAATCCATACGCCTTTTATGTCAGATAGGTTTCTATCTATCGAGAATGCAAAGTATATATTCTCGAATATGCGCTCGATAGGACAAGAGATGGAGTTTAAGGAGGGTGGTATAGTTAGAGGTCGTGCCCAAGAGGTACTGGACAAAGCTATCGTACTACTCGAAAAGCTCAATAGCGAAGGGCTATTCTCTGCGCTAGAGAAGGGCATATTCGGTGATGTCAAACGTTCCAGAAGTGGAGGCAAGGGGCTTGAGGGTGTGTGTGCTAAGGGCGAAAACTACTCAAACCCATTTATTAACCTTATGAAAAGCAGATACTAAAAGATGAGCGGAGGATTATACTCAATGAGCTCTAAGGAGTTCGATCAGACACTAGACCTTACTAAGGTTAAACCCTATGGCGATACTTTAAATGATGGTAAGGTACAACTTAGCTTTACACTACCCGTACCTGCTGGTGACGAGGCAATAGAGGCCGCAAAGCAACTAATCAAACGAATGGGTTTGGAGAATCCCCAAGTGGTATTCTATCGAGAGTTAACCCCGGGTTTTACATTTCTGAATTGCTATGGTAGCTGCTCCCATACTGTGGACTACACCTCGATATATGTCCCTAAGGTCGAGAGCACCGTTATGGATATGCACCAAACCGACGACTATATCCGTGAGCATATAGGGCGAAAGGTTGTAATTGTTGGGGCAAGCACAGGAACAGATGCCCACACAGTTGGTATTGATGCCATTATGAATATGAAGGGTTATGCGGGCCACTACGGTTTGGAGCGTTATGAGATGATAGACGCATATAACCTCGGGAGTCAAGTTCCCAACGAGGAGTTTATTGCACGAGCAATAGAACTTAATGCTGATTGTCTTCTAGTCTCACAGACTGTAACTCAGAAAGACGTGCACATAGAGAACCTAACCGAGCTAATCGAAATGGTTGAAGCTGAAGGGCTTCGAGATAGGATGATTATAGCTTGTGGAGGCCCTCGAATCTCACACGAACTGGCTCGTGAGTTGGGCTATAATGCAGGTTTTGGAATGAACACCTATGCTGATGATGTCGCATCGTTCTGCGTAACCGAGATGGTCAAAAGAGGTAAGCTTTAGAGTCTTACTTTCGGATGAAAGGAATTTCTAAGAATTATTATATAAAAGATATGGATAAAAATCAAATTAGAGAGGTTATAGCACGACGTGCAGCCCTTGAAATCAAAGATGGAGATGTTGTAAACCTAGGAATAGGTATCCCTACATTTATCCCTAACTATTTAGATAGCGGATTGGAGGTTACCCTGCAATCCGAAAATGGGCTATTGGGTATAGGTCCTACCCCTGAGGTTGGACTAGAGGATAACAACTTAATTAATGCAGGTGGAGCGCATATCACTGCGGTAAGTGGTGCATCAACATTTAGTTCCGTGGACAGCTTTGCAATTATTCGTGGCGGACACGTGAAGGTTACATTCTTAGGTGCTCTTGAGGTCGACCAAAAGGGTAACCTTGCCAACTGGATGATACCCGGCAAGAAGACCCCCGGAATGGGAGGAGCAATGGACTTAATAGTTGGAGCCGAGAGGGTTATTCTCACTATGGAACACACCGCTAAGGGTTCTCCAAAGATACTGCGTGAGTGTCGATTACCACTCACCGCTGCTGGCGAGGTCGATATGATTATCACCGAAATGGGGGTAATGAAGATAACTAACAACGGTATAGTACTTACAGAAATCAACCCAAGTTTCACAGTAGAGCAAGTTCAAGCAGCAACCGAAGCTACTCTCACTGTTTCACCACAACTAAAATCAATGTATTAGAACACTATGAATAAAGTATATATAGTTGCTGCCAAGCGCAGTGCAATAGGTAAGTTTTTAGGTAGTCTCGCTCCACTCTCTGCAACGGAAATAGGAGCGCAAGTACTAAGCGACCTTATGGCAAGTAGCGGGGTAAAGCCTTCGAGTATTGATGAGGTTATTGGTGGTATTGTACTTAGTGCTGGCGCAGGGCAAGGGCCTATACGACAAGCATCAATTGCTGCTGGCATACCAGTCGAAACCCCTGCATACGGCATAAATATGATATGTGGTAGTGGTATGAAGGCGGTAATTACGGCTTATAGTTCGATTGTAAGTGGACTAAGTGGCGTGGTTATAGCTGGAGGGGTCGAATCGATGTCAAACGCCTCGTTTATTGCACCAAGCTCTATTCGTTCGGGGATAAAGATGGGCGGATTTGAGATGAAAGATCAGATGATATGCGATGGGCTGACAGATGCCTTCAACAACTATCATATGGGTATCACTGCGGAGAACATTGCCCAGAAGTACTCGTTAAGTCGTGAGGCTCAGGATACCTTTGCTATCACCTCTCAGATTAAGGCAATTGAGGCGGTCGATGGTGGCAAGTTCAAGTCTGAGATTACCCCTATTGAGATTAAGGGACGAAAGGAGACAATAGTATTCGATTGTGATGAGTATCCAAACCGCACAACTTCGCTTGATAAGCTCTCAACTCTTCGCCCTGCATTCAAGCGTGAGGGGACAGTTACCGCAGGTAACTCCTCGGGGGTGAATGATGGTGCAGCCTTTCTAATGCTAGCATCGGAGGAGAGAGTAAAGGCATTGGGTCTTACACCTCTTGCCGAGGTTGTAGCGGTCGGACAGGGTGGTATTGACCCTGCTATAATGGGTATGGGACCAGTACCTGCCATTGCTCAAGCACTCAAAAATGCTGAAATGACACTAGATCAGATGGAACTCCTAGAACTTAACGAGGCGTTTGCCGCTCAATCCCTAGGGGTGATGGCCGAGCTATGCAAAGAACACTCAGTTAGTCAGGAGTGGTTGGAGACACGAACAAATATATGTGGCGGTGCTATCGCTCTGGGTCACCCTATCGGAGCATCTGGAGCAAGGATAATTGTAACACTTATTCACCAACTTAAAAACAGTGGTAAAGAGTATGGACTAGCCTCGCTATGTATTGGAGGTGGTATGGGTACAGCTTTGATTGTTAAGAGTCTCTAGGGATTCCCCCACTCCCTTAAATTTAAGAATGAAATAATTAAAAATCCAAGAATATGAATTTTGAACTATCCAAATCTCAGGAGCTATTCCTGAGGATGATTCGTGACTTCTGTACAAATGAGGTTAAACCTATTGCAGCTGAGGTTGATGAAAACGAACGCTTTCCAGTAGAGACTGTCGAGAAGATGGCAAAACTTGGAATTCTAGGCATACCAGTACCAACAAAATATGGTGGAGCTGGAGGTGATAATATGATGTACTCTCTGGCTGTTGAGGAGTTATCAAGGGTTTGTGCGACTACTGGCGTTATAGTATCGGCACACACCTCGCTATGTGTTGCGCCAATACTAGAACACGGCACCGAATCTCAAAAGATGAAGTACTTACCAAAATTAGCCACGGGTGAACACCTAGGTGCCTTTGGACTCACAGAACCTAATGCTGGTACTGATGCCTCTGCCCAACAAACCACCGCAGTAGAGGATGGAGATGAGTGGGTACTAAATGGCAGCAAGATATTTATTACTAATGCAGGATATGCTCAGGTATATATAATCTTTGCAATGACCGATAAATCGCTAGGTATTAAAGGCATATCGGCATTTATTGTAGAGGAGGGTACTTCAGGGTTCTCGGTAGGAAAGAAAGAACTAAAGCTAGGCATTAGAGGCTCGGCAACCTGTGAACTAATATTTGAAAATTGTCGAATCCCAAAGGAAAACCTTCTTGGAAAGATTGGCGGTGGCTTTGCTATTGCTATGAAGACACTTGATGGCGGTAGAATTGGTATTGCTTCGCAAGCACTAGGTATTGCACAAGGTGCTATGGATGAAACTGTTAAATATCTAAAAGAGCGCAAACAGTTCGGCAAACCACTATCCGCTTTCCAAAATATGCAGTTTCAGATGGCCGACCTCGAAACTAAAGTCGCAGCCTCACGATTACTTGTGCGCTCGGCTGCTTGGAAGAAGGATGAAAAACTACCCTACTCCACCGATGCGGCTATGTGTAAACTCTTTGCATCTGAAACTGCAATGGAGGTTACAACCAAAGCTGTTCAATTCCACGGTGGATATGGATACACTAGGGAATATCCTGTTGAACGTATGATGCGTGATGCCAAGATTACTGAAATATACGAAGGTACATCAGAGGTACAGCGTATGGTTATTGCAGGCAAGCTATTTAAGTAAAAGAACCTCTAATTTCTATTCAATAAAAGATGATAAAGATAGTTGTATGTATAAAGCAGGTGCCTGACACCAATGAGATTAAGATAAATCCCGTTACTGGAACACTAATTCGTGAGGGAGTTCCAAGTATTATGAACCCTGATGATAAAGGCGGTTTAGAACTTGCCCTTAGATTAAAGGATATACACGATGCAGAGGTGACGGTCATAACTATGGGTCCGCCACAAGCCGATGCAATCCTACGTGAGGCAATGGCAATGGGTGCGGATAGAGCTATACTGCTGACCGATAAAAAGTTTGCTGGTGCCGATACCCTTGCAACCTCAAATGCCCTTGCAGGTGCGCTACGCACTCTGGAGTATGACCTAGTTATAGCTGGTAGACAGGCAATAGATGGCGATACCGCACAGGTAGGCCCTCAGCTAGCCGAACACCTAGATATTCCACAAGTGTCATACGTAACCGAAGTGGGACTAAATAGCGATCAGTGGCTTAGAATTAAAAAAGAGACCGAAGAGGGCTATCAACTTCTCGAAGTTCAACTCCCAGCACTCATCACAGTTCTATCAACAGCCGCAAAGGCTCGTTATATGTCCGTTAGTGGAATTGTGGAGACCTACCAAAGAGAGGTGGAGATATGGGGTGCCGATAGAATTGAAGTAGATGAAAAGGTACTTGGTCTCAAGGGTTCTCCAACAAAGGTGCACAAGGCATTCTCAAAGGGTATTAAGGCGGCTGGCGAGCAATTTGAAGTTGAACCCGAGGAGGCTGTGGGCATAATCATTAGCAAATTAAAAGAAAAATTTATCATATAACCCTAATTACGATTATAATATAATGGATAAGACAATATACCAAGACGTTTATGTATTTATAGAACAGCGTGAGGGCAAGGTACAGAACGTCGCACTTGAACTCCTCGGTAAGGCACGAGAGCTTGCCTCGATACTAGAACAAAGAGTCGTAGCAATATTACTTGGTAGTGGTATAACTACTGAGCCACAGATGCTCATTGAGTATGGCGCAGATAGGGTTATATGTGTTGATAGCCCTGAACTGAAGGACTATTTAACAGAGCAATACTGTCAGGGGTTATTTCAAATCTGCACGGAGTATAAACCTAGTATCTTACTAATTGGAGCATCGACTATTGGGCGTGATATTGCACCAAGGCTATCAGCTAGACTCGCTACGGGACTTACCGCAGATTGTACAAAATTAGAGATTTCCGATAGCGGCGAACTACTAATGACTCGTCCTGCATTTGGAGGTAACCTTATGGCGACTATTATCTGTAATGAACATCGTCCACAGATGTCAACAGTTCGCCCCGGAGTTATGCAAAAAATCGATAGAGAAGCAGGAAGAGTAGGTGAGGTGATAGATTTCAAAGTAAATTTTGATAGCTCTAAATTTCGAGTAAAACTAATTGAAAACGTAAAAGAAGATAAAGGTTTAGTTGATATATCGGAGGCAAAAATATTGATTTCAGCGGGTCGAGGCATAGGTGGTAGAGATGGTTATGAATCACTCAGCACACTAGCTACAACTCTTGGAGCAGAACTATCAGCATCCAGAGCACTAGTCGATGCAGGAATAGCCACACACGATCGCCAAGTGGGACAAACTGGCAAAACTGTACGTCCAGATCTATACTTTGCACTGGGTATTAGTGGTGCAATTCAACACTTAGCGGGTATGGAAGAGTCTGACTTTATTGTTGCAATAAATAAAGACAAATTCGCTCCAATATTCCACGTTGCAGATCTTGGAATTGTAGGCGATGTACAGAAAATCGTTCCTCTACTTGCTCAGCGACTAGAAAATCTCTAGATGAAACTCTATTGGTAAACTCATAGCATTAACAGTGAGATGTTGGCTCTGCAAGATGATTGGACTGGTTCGCTTTGCAGGCTCACTCCTTTTCATTGCTCTAGTACAATGCACAAATCCGTGTGCCGATGGCACTGTTTTTCTTCCTTGTTGTACTAAACAGTATATGCATTATTCTCTCGCTGTACCACTGCTGTGAAATTTTTAGCACTTGGGAAAATGACGTGAAGAATTTTGC
>CAYJLU010000014.1:0-10773 GCA_964371395.1 uncultured Rikenellaceae bacterium
CCAACCATTTTGATTTTTGATTTTGATTCGTTCGCCTACGGCTCACTCCTTTTTTCATTACTCTAGTACAATGCACGAATCGTGTGCCAAATAGTACTAAACCACTGCTATGAAATTATAACCCTACTATTGAAAATAGTTAGTGAGATAATAATAAAATTGGTATTTAATTTGAATTACACTACATTTGTAAGAAATTTACTCTCATCCACAGATGACAAAAATACAGTTCCAAATAATTAGAATTCGCCTAGCTATTATTATCTTTATGATAAGTGCCTTGGCAATGGCAGTTTTTATGGCACTTTCAATTATTGTTTCATTAGCTGGTCTAGCCTCACAATACGCAATTATGGGTGAAGTTACCGTAGGTGCAGTAATTGGTGTAACCATATTTTCAATTCTCTCTACCTCACTGCCACTATTGGGAGTACTAATAGGACTATATCTCTACTGGAGGCGAACGACTCACCTAAAACAATACTTCGATAAGATCGGTTACAGGGGGTTAACATTTGTATCCTCAGGATTACTACTGCTGATACTATCATTCATATTCTATCTATTTGCTATCTTTATGCCTTGGCAAATAACAGTATATATTATTGGCTGTGCACTTCTAGCAACTATACTTCAACTCATAGGCTTTATTGTCCTTTCAAAATCTAAAACTCTTAACATAAAGGGTCGTAGGGGAGCGAGGCAATTATATAGTGCAACAATTTGCTTTATCCTATCGCCGATATGCCTTATAGTACCTGTAATAGGTGCTACAATTTGGTTATTATTATCTGTGGCATTTTTCTGGTTGCAGATAAAGGGCTGGGGTAAGATAAGTAGTTCTTTCTCCAAGGGTGAATTACGCAAAAGAGCGGAACAACAAGAAACAGATCCAATAAATAACGAAGAGTAATCAATTTACAAATTTAATAATATAATAATTTATGAACGCCATCAATCAATCAATTTCAAGAATCAGACTAGGAATAAATATATATATTGCCTGTATCCTACTAACATTTGTACTTAGTTTTTTTGCATTATTTGGTTTTATTGCAATGACATTTTTGGGCTCAATAATAGATTCCTTACTAATTTTCATAGTGGCTGTCCCTACATTAGGAGTTTTTATTGGCTTAGCTATATACTACTCGGGGCTGCGTAAATTTAAATCACAGCTAGATGTTGAGGAGCAAAAATCCATAAATCAGGTCTCAAGTGGTGTGTTAGTACTAATTATAGTAAATATTATATCTATTATAGGAATTCTTGCTATGATTTTAACGTCCGTAATTACAAGAAATCAAATATCTATAATTTCAATTAACATAATTTCAAATATTGTTTCACTAGCTACCTTAGTGTCATATCTTATAATTTATATAGGTTTTAATTCACTTTCGGGATCCAGATTATTTAGTTCACCATTAGCACAAAAGGGCGTTAAGCAACTTTCATCATCTGCACTATTTGCACTTATCGGAACAGCTCTACAATTTATTCCATATTTAGGTATGATTCTCAGTTTGATAATGATGTTACTATTTATAACTTTCCACTATCTAGGTTGGAGCAAGATAAATTTAGCATTTTCAGAAGAGCAAATAGATTTGAATAGTTAAACTGTAATAGAGATATGGACTTAAATATGTTTTTTGGTTTAGGTGTAGGGATCTCTGCATTTTTAATTATTGGGTTGTTTCATCCAGTGGTTATAAAAGCTCACTACACGTGGGGTACAGGGTGTTGGTGGATATTCTTGGTACTGGGTGTAGCCACAGGGGCGTTATCACTAGTTATCACTAGTACATTTTTCTCTGCTATACTTGGAGTATTTGCATTTTCTTCACTATGGACCATTAAGGAGTTATTTGAACAAGAGGAGCGTGTAGCTAAGGGATGGTTTCCTAGAAATCCTAAAAAAGGAGGGAAGGGAGAGAACAGAGAGGCACAATAGTTAGTGACGTTGCGTAATTCTCTCTACTAATCTTCAAAGTAGCTTTGCTCTGGTTGATTTTCAGCGCATATCATCACTTATTATTTTTTTGGGGGGTGACTGCGATTTTCGGCACTATCAAGCACAACTATAAAACCACTACTGCATTTTACTTTGAATATTCAAAGTAAAATGCAGTAGTGGTTTGCGTAAGATCAGACTTGTAGTCGTCCCTCTTCTCCGTAATAGATGTTCTATGAAACAGTATTAACTGTTTCATAGAACATTAGCACGTTCTTATAGTAATTTTTCTAATTTCTCTTGTAGAGCAGCTTTTGAGGTTGCACCTACTTGTTTATCCACTACTTGTCCACCCTTAAGGAAGATGATAGTAGGGATATTTCTAACTGCAAACTCCGCTGCAATAGTGTCATTTGTATCAACATCACACTTTCCAATAATTGCTTTACCTTCGTATTGGGCTGCGAGTTCCTCGACAATTGGACCAATCATACGGCAAGGTCCACACCACTCTGCCCAGAAGTCAATAACTACTGGAAGTTCAGATGATTTAATCTCTTCAAAATTAGAGGTTGTAATTGCTAGTGCCATTTTTATTAATCTTTATTTAGTTGTTAAAATTGTTATACAAATATAGTTAGTTTATTTTATATTGCAAATCATTTTCATCGAGAAAATCAAGCATAACCGCACAAATTTCAATTCGCTTCGAGCGAGAACGAAGTGTGGTATATACTGATTCTTCATTATCGATAATAGTCACTACAAATCCAACTCCACCGGCATTATTATCCACGATAGTGGACATATCCTCTATAAATGAATCGTTTATCGAGGATAGTGGAATTTTCACACTTAGTTCCTTAATATCGTTTTCCAAAACATCACTCAGTAGTTTGACTGAGGAGATATTGGTCTCTAGCCCGGGTCCAAAGCGGCGATTATCTACCTTTACCCTTAACATTACAGAGCTTTGTGGTACGATATAGTATCTCAATCTCTCCCAGTCTTTGGCAAAGAGAACAAATTCGTAACTTCCCTGAAAATCCTCGATGGTAAATCGCCCAAAGGGTTTGCCTGTTTTTGTGGTAAGGTGTTGAACATCTGTAATCATTCCTCCGATAGACATATCTCGTCCCTTGACAGCTTCTAGGTCCGTGAGTTCGCTTGTTGAACCAGTGCAATACTTCTCTAGTATCACTCTGTATTCATCGAGTGGATGAGCCGAAAGGTAGATACCCACCACTTCTCGCTCTCGATTCAAGGTTTCAAGTTTACCCCAGTGCATATCTTCTGGCACTTTGGGAGGTTCTGGTTTCTTTATCATTGAGCTAGTGCTCAAGTCGCCAAAGAGCGAATTTTGTGCCGATGCCCTATCACTTTGAACCTGATTACCATATCTAATTAACTGTTCTAGGAAGTTTGCACCTGCCTTTCCATCTCCACTAGCAATGAAAAATTCTGAGCGATGACCGCTAAATATAGAGTCAAATGCGCCAGATTCAACCAAGCACTCCAGTGCCTTCTTGTTAACAGAGGTGAGGTTTACACGCTCCACAAAGTCGTATATATCCTTGAATTTGCCTCCCTTTTGCCTCTCATCAATTATAGTTGCAACGGCACTCTCTCCAACACCCTTTATACCCGCCATTCCAAAACGAATATTACGGTTTGAGTCCACTGCAAAGCGTGAGTATGAATAGTTTACATCTGGACCTAGCACAGCTGCACCCATCTTTTTACACTCATCCATAAAGAAACTAATCTTCTTTATATCGCTAAGGTTACGGCTAAGTACTGCTGCCATAAATTCCTCTGGGTAGTTAACCTTAAGGTATGCTGTTTGATAGGACACGTATGCGTAGCAGGTAGAGTGCGATTTATTAAAGGCATACTGTGCAAATGCTTCCCAATCAGACCATATCTTCTCGCAAACCTCTGCTGGGTGCCCGTTCTTTACAGCACCCTCGATAAAGGTCGACTTCATCTTATCTAGCACTGACTTCTGTTTCTTACCCATTGCCTTTCTAAGTGTATCGGCCTGCCCTCTAGTGAAGTTCGCAAGTACTTGTGAGAGTATCATTACCTGTTCCTGATAGACCGTAATACCGTAAGTTTCCTTAAGTACGCCCTCCATCTCCGGTAGGTCATAAACTATCTTCTCCTTGCCGTGTTTACGTGCAATAAAACTCGGAATATACTCCATAGGACCGGGTCTATATAGCGCATTCATTGCTATAAGGTCCTCAAAGCGGTTTGGTTGGAGTGAGCGTAGATGTTTCTTCATCCCCGGGGATTCAAACTGAAATAGTCCCGTTGTATCACCTGCACTATAAAGCTCAAAGGTTGCCTTATCGGTTAGAGGTATCTGATCTATATCTATATCAATACCACGGGATAACTTTATATTCTCTACTGCATCCTTGATAATAGAGAGTGTTTTGAGTCCTAGGAAGTCCATCTTCAAGAGTCCTACGTCCTCGACTAAACTACCCTCGAATTGTACGACAAATAGCTCTGCATCATTTGCAGTTGCTAGTGGAACATAGTTCTCAAGGTCATCCTTACCGATAATTACTCCGCAGGCGTGAACTCCTGTTTGTCGCACAGTACCCTCCAGCTTTCCTGCATAGAGGAGTGTATCACGAATCAAGGGATTATCGCTCTGTTTCTCCTGTTCGAGTTCTGGAACCTCTTTATATGCCTTTGCAAGAGTAGTTCCGGGAGCGTCGGGTACTAGTTTCGATAGCCTTATACTTTCTCTAAGGTCTAGTTTCTGGATACGTGCAACATCCTTTATCGAGGATTTTGCTGCCATAGTACCAAAAGTAACGATATGCGCTACCCTCTTCTGCCCATATTTCTCTACAACATATTTAAGCACACTTGCCCTACCATCCTCATCAAAGTCAATATCGACATCAGGCATCGAGATACGCTCAGGGTTCAGGAACCTCTCGAATAGAAGTCCATACTTAAGGGGATCAATATTAGTTATACCAAGCGTGTAGGCAACAACTGAGCCTGCTGCAGAACCTCTACCCGGGCCTACCGACACACCCATCTCACGAGCCGCTTTGATAAAGTCCCACACTATGAGGAAGTACCCCGGAAATCCCATTCTCTCGACCGTGGCAAGTTCAAACGCTAAGCGTTCCTCAATATCGGCTGAGAGTGGGGAACCATAGCGTGATACTGCTCCTTCATAAGATATATGCTCCAGATACTGTTGCTGTTGTGCTCTACTACGCACCTCCTCTACATCCTCATTAGGTGCATCCTTAATTGCACGCTCTACTCTCTGTTGGTCTATAATAAAGCTCTCAGGTAACGGAAAATTGGGCATTAAAGGTTTTTCATTCAACTCATAACACTCTACCTTTTCGGCAATCTCCTGAGTATTACTAAGAGCCTCTGGGTACTCATCCCCAAATAGTGCGTACATCTCATCATAGGACTTTAACCACTCTTGAGTGGTATAACGCATACGCTTAGGGTCATCCAAATCTCGACCTGTACTAAGGCATATAAGCCTATCGTGCGCCTCCGCATCATCCTTTGCGGCATAGTGCACATCATTTGTGGCTATATACTTTATGCCATACTCCTTAGCATACTCTCTTAACTTCTTATTAACCTTAATCTGATTATGCAGTACTTTACTATCAATCTTTGGGTTACCGCTAGGCAAGAGTTGCATTTCTAAGTAGAAATCCTCTGCGAATAATCCACGATAAAACTCAATAGCCTCACGAGCACGTTGGTCATCATCCTCCATAATATAACCCGGTATCTCGCCACCAAGACACGCTGAACTACATATAATTCCCTCGTGATACCTCTCCAACAACTCCTTGTCGATACGAGGAGTGTAGTAATACCCCTCAGTGAAGCCATAGGATACCATTTTAATTAGATTGTGGTACCCCGTCTTATTCTTTGCCAGTAAGACCAAGTGGTCGCCACTACGATTTGTACGATCAAACCTAGATCCAACTGCCACATAGACCTCGCACCCCAAAATAGGCTTAATACCTTGCTTGATAGCCTCACTGTGAAACTCCTTCGCTCCATACATATTGCCGTGATCGGTAAGAGCCAGTGAATCCTGACCAGCCTCAATAGCCTTAGCAATTAACTTCTTTATTGAGACAGCTCCATCTAGGAGTGAGTAGTGCGAGTGAGTGTGTAGGTGAGTAAACTTTGACATCTTCTTTAGGCTTTACTATTTTGTATTCCAAAGTTTTACTACTACGGTACTTAACAAAAAAGTTTCTACTTTGGATAGCAAATATACGCAACTTTATTATCTTTACCGCTAGAAAATAAGAAAGTTTTTTGCGAACTCTCTCTAAATAGTTGATTTTTAAGACGACAGAAAAAGTGACAAATATTTTAGTTATACAAGGTCCCACGGCAGTCGGTAAAAGTGGAGTGGCAGCTACCCTAGCCAAGCACTTCAATTGTCCTGTAATTAGTGCTGATTCTAGACAATTCTATAAAGAGATGATGGTTGGAACAGCTGTGCCGAGCACAGAGGAGATGATGGGAGTGAAGCACTACTTCATTCAGGATCGCAGTGTTCAGCAACCACTCTCCGCTGGTGAATTCGAGAACGAGGCACTAGCACTCATCGATAAACTATCACAGGGAAAGAGTTCTGGGGAAATCGTAGCTGTGGTTGCAGGAGGCTCAGGTCTATATGTCGATGCCCTACTCAATGGGTTAGATCCAATAGCTCGTGACTCATCTATTAGAGAGATGCTCAATAATAGATTAGAGATAGAGGGGCTAGATTCTCTACTTCGGGAGCTTAAGAGACTCGATCCAGACTACTTTGGCGAGGTGGAGACAGGAAATCCTCAACGAGTGATCCGTGCCCTTGAAGCATCGCTTGTCAGTGGAGTACCCTACTCAAAACTTAGAGTGGGTAGAGCCAAAAGTAGACCATTTGGTACTATTAGAGTAATCATAGATCTTCCTCGTGCCGAACTATACTCTCGCATTAATAACAGAGTGGATGAGATGGTGGAGGGTGGATTAGTCGAAGAGGCTCGCTCAGTCCATAAATACTCTTCACTAAACCCGCTAAAGACAGTTGGATATAGCGAACTCTTTGAGTTCTTTAACGGTAAGACAAACCTCCTGACCGCTATTGAACTTATCAAGCAACACACTCGAAACTATGCCAAAAGACAACTTACGTGGCTTAGAAGAGATAGCTCCACCCCTCGATTCTCACCATACCAAATCGACTCGATAATTCAATACATCACAACATACCTCACAGGGAGTAATTAATGGCAATTCTACGCTCAATATTTTCTAAATTTTCAGGCAATAAGACCACTATACGTTATATCCGCAAGAGGGTTTTACTTGCTGGTAAAGAGTACTCCATTAAACTACAAAAGGGAGAAAGAAATAGTTGTAAGAAAGTGGACGGTACGACTCTTGAGTTTACCCTCAAGGAGATGACCCGTGAGAATTTTTCGGCTTACTTTGACGGTTGGTATCGCCGTGAGGCTCGCAAACTGTTCAAAGCTAGCCTAATGCGCCAGCACAATGCGATGACACGGTTGGGTTATAGTGTACCGACACCTACAATAAAGCTATATAATATGACTAGGGCTTGGGGGAGATGCTACTACACAAAAGAGGTTGTAACCTTAAATCTACACCTTGCAAAAACACCAATAGAGTGTATCGACTGTATAGTACTACACGAACTCTGCCACTTCTGCATACAATCTCACAGTAAGGACTTTTATGCTATTATGACTAACGTCGACCCCGATTGGAAACAAAAAGAGCAAAGGCTTAAAACCTTCGCTCTGTCCAATAAGATATTTAGCACACACTAGGGGGATATGACTAACCCTCAAAGGTTGAAAAGTACTTCATAAATTGAGCACGCTCATAAATTTCAGAACTACTGTGCTCCTTGGCACTGAGTTTACCTCTAAACTCATTTACAGAGGTATAGTTATGAGTATGTGCCCAAGTCTTAAAATCATTGATAATGGTCTCAAGGTATTCAATTCCCTTTTGGTAGAGCACAGTACAAAGTTGAACAGTTGTCGCTCCACAAAGTATAGCCTTCGCAGCAGCCTCTGCCGAGTGGATACCAGTCGATGTTGCAATCTCGATTAGCGGTAACTTTGCGGAGCTAAGTGCAACCCACCTGAGTACCGAACTTAACTCCTCGGGCTGACTAAACACTCCTGAGCTGTGCGGCGCAAGTTTCTTTAGGTCGATATCCGGAGAGTAGAACCTGTTAAACATAGTGACACCCTTTATGCCTCTAAAGTATAAACCTTGAATTAAATTAAGCGGTGCAGTGAAATTAGATGGAATCTTAATAGATACTGGTATAGAAACGGAACTATTCACCGCTTCGGCAATGGAGAGAAATCTACTCTCAATTTCGCTGCTTGTCGTATTAGGATCGGAGCATACCGAAAAGATATTTAACTCAATGGCGGCTGCCCCTGCTATCTCAATCTCCTTTGCATACTCAATCCAACTGCCAGAATCATAGCAGTTAATTGAGGCTATAATTGGTATATTACAACTCTTAGCACACTCTCCAACAAGGTTTAAGTAGTTTCTAAGTCCCTCTTGTTTAGTATATCCAGCTAGATATTCAGCCGCCTCGGGATAGGCGGAATAGTTCTCCATTGATGCCGCTTCACCTAGCATCTGTTCCTCAAAAATAGATTTTAGAACAACTGCACCTGCACCCATAGCCTCGCATTTTTGCACCTTCTGAGGAGTTGATGTAAGTCCTGAAGAGCTAATAATAAATGGATTTTTCAGAGGTAAGCCAAGGTATGTGGTAGTGTAGTCAAATTGGAGGTTTGTTTTGTTTAATAGCATAATAGCAAATAATTTATATTTATTGATATAATGGTGAACGATATAATTTTTAACAAAAATAATAAAAATAGCCAACATAGCAAAACCTAAATTATTATAATTTAATATAATATCAAATTATATATATAATGATTTGTTAACAATCGAAATAGCTCATATTAATATAACTAAAATACAATATTATTACCATTATATATATAAATTTATATATTAAATCGAATAATTATACATTTTAAAATCAACACATTACACCGCCATTTATTTCACCAAACTAGATAATTGTACTATATTTGCAATGGTGATATAATGAAACAAAACAATTACTCTTAGCAGCTATAAAGATGACACCTTGGCAACGACTCGAACAAGTAATAAAATGGAGCGGACTTAGCACAAACAAATTTGCGCTGACTATCGGACTTAAACGCTCTGAGAATCTGTACCAAATTAAACGTGGATCTTTTGGTGTCAGCAAAGAGCTATCAAGCCTTATTACAGCTAAATACCCGCAGATAAACCGCTCGTGGCTTCTAACAGGTGATGGAGAGATGATGGTGGGTGTTAGTGCCGCAGGTATCGACCCAAATAGCGTTATACCTTTTTACAGCATTGATGTTGCTCAGGTGATGCAACTAGACAAAGAATCAAAGACTCCACAATATAATATTAGTATTCCTATTGATGCTGATTTTGCCATACAGTGTAGCGGTAATTCAATGATACCAGATATACCCAATGGAGCAACTATTGTACTAAAAGGAATTGAACTTGATCGCATACTTCCGGGACTTCCATATCTTGTGGTCACTCAAGAGTATGCAACAGTTAGAATCGTACGCTCGTTTACAGATGACTCGACCAAACTAATTCTGCAACCTAGAAATTCTAGGGATTACGACGAGGTAGTTATCTCGAAAAAGGAAATTAAAAAAATATACTCCATTAAATCCGTAATAAATAACATCGGATAAGGCACATTACTATAAAAAAAGACTATATTTGTGGATTCATTTTTCTTTCTCCCCGAAAAATGAATCTATTTTTATTATCACTAAACTCTCAAAATATGAAAAGATTAATTACATCTCTTATTGCGCTTCTAATATGCAGTGGAGCTATTGCTCAAAACAACCCTAAAGAGGTTAAACTAAAAAATAGTATAGATTCAGTATCCTATGCCATTGGCGTGAGTGTTGCATCTTCACTAAAGGAGGGATTTGGAAGTGATCTAGACGTAAAAATTCTAGCTAGTGCTATTCAAGATGTTCTGGACAATAGAGCTGCTATGACTAATGATGATTCTCAAACTATAATACACGCCTACCTTAAGAACAGAAAGCAGACTATTTTTGAAGAGAAAGATCGCAAGAGCAAAGAGTTCTTTGAAAAGCTTCAAGAAAATAAAGATATAAAATTCTGTGAATCGGGAATATACTATTCCATAATTGAGGAAGGTGAGGGAGAGATTATCAAGGATGGCGATACCGTTATTGTAAATTATGAGCTTACAAGAATTGATGGTGAGGTTATTGATAGCTCTGAGGAGCCATTTGAATTTAAGTGCACAAGTAGTACTCTTATTGCTGGTTTTTACCAAGGTATTTTGCTCGCAAGAAAGGGCACCGTTATTACTCTCTACATACCATACTCACTAGGGTATAAGGAATATGGCTCTGGCCCGATTGAGCCTTACGAAGACCTGATTTTTAACATTGAGGTACTCGATGTTAACCCTAAGCAGTAGATTTTTGTTTAACCGATTTCGTATTTAAAAAAATATATCTATCTTTGCTATCCAATTTTCTATATAAACTTAATATCACTAACTTAATAAAAACAATGAAAAAAGTACTTCTTTCACTTTTAGCAGGCCTAGCACTTACTGCTACTTCTTGCTCGTCGGTGGCTGACAGCCCAAAATCTTACGAAGATTCACT
>CAYJLU010000014.1:10873-14206 GCA_964371395.1 uncultured Rikenellaceae bacterium
GTCGGTGGCTGACAGCCCAAAATCTTACGAAGATTCACTAGCATACGTTCTTGGTGTTGACATCGCAGGCACTCTTAAGGTAAACGTAGATTCAACCCTTAACTACAAACAACTTGCTCAAGGTATCATCGATGCATTCGAGAACAAGACAACTTTAACTGAGAAGGATACCAAAGATTTTATGCGTAACTACTACCAAGTGGTAAAGCCTAAGAAAGATGCTGAGGCGAAGGAAAAACTAGCGGTTGAGAACGAAAAGAAATCAGCTGAATTCCTTGCAAAGATGGCAAAAGAAGCAGGTGTAGTAGCATCTGAGACTGGTCTTCTATACAATGTTGAGACTGAGGGAGAGGGTAGAAAAATCCAACTAAATGACACTGTAAGCCTACACTACGTTCTAAAGAATATGCAAGGCGAGGTTATTCAAGCTAGCAAAGATAGCGGTAGACCATTCAGATTTGCAAACGTTGAGGGTCCAAGAGGTATGATTAAGGGCTTCTCGGAGGGTATCTCTCACCTAGCTACTGGTGGTAAGGCTACGCTTTACATACCTTATGATCTAGGTTATGGTGAGCAAGGTAGTGCGATTATCGGCCCTAAGGAGGCTCTAGTATTTGAAGTTGAGGTTCTCGAAGTAGTTGAACCAACAGCTAAGAAGAAGTAGTCTTCATAGAAATATTTTAAAAGAAAGGGCTTGGAAAGGTTAATTTTTCCAAGCCTTTTTTGTATCTTTGTGACATCCTTTTTGAAAAACTAGAGAGAAGCAACCTTATGAGCAAGAGAGAGAAAGTTGAAGAGATGTTTGATGCCATAGCCCCACGCTATGACCTATTGAATCGTATTCTATCTTTGGGTATCGATCGCAGGTGGAGATCAAAAGTTGCGAGGTTAGTGGCTAAGAGTAATCCTCTAAGGGTGCTTGATGTAGCAACTGGAACTGCCGATTTGCTAATAGCTATGAATAAGGCTACGGGGTCAAATACAACATATCAAGGTATTGACATCTCAAAGGAGATGATTGCAAGGGGGAGAATTAAGTTAGAGAAACAGAAAATCGATGCCGAACTTATGCTTGGCGATGCACTGAATCTTGATTTTCAGCATAGCGAATTCGATGCACTAACCTGTGCTTTTGGAGTGCGAAATTTTGAAGACGTAGAACGTGGGGTCTCTGAGATGCAAAGAGTGCTTAAGAGTGGTGCGATATGTTGTATATTAGAATACTCGCCTCAACGACGCAATACTTTATGGAATAGACTCTTTAACTTCTATTTTCGATCTATTCTACCTAGAATAGGCAGATTAGTATCTGGAAATAAAGGTGCATATAAATACCTACCTGAGTCAGTGAGTGGTTTCTATTATGAGGATGAGTTTGTAGATCTACTACACAGAGTTGGTTTTAAGAGCGCAGAGGCTCGCTCAATAATGGGAGGAATTGTAACACTATACATAGCATATAAATAGAGATGAAAAGACTAATTATATTAATAGCAACTATTGCATATATTGGTAGTATAATGGCACAGAGTCCAACTATCAGCCATAGATTACCTAATGGCGTAGATATTACCCTCGACTCCACGGCTAATGCAATAATTAACAATGGATTAATCAGCAGTCATTCCAATGATCTAATCACGGGATACACTATCTGTGTTTATGCAGATAATGGGCAGAATGCACGCTCATCGGCAAACTATACTCTGATGCAACTACGTAAGATGTTCCCGGGTTTTTACACGGTGCTAAGATACGAAAATCCCTTTTTTAAGGTCTACATAGGAAAGTGTGTGAATAGAAGTGAGGCGATAAGACTTCTAGGGGTGATAGAGCCTAGATTCCCTCGTGCAATTATATCTATGGAGGAGTTCTCAATAGATGTGTTTGGAGAAATTCCTGCTGAGTTACCTGATACCATTGCAACGGAATTACCAACGATCAGCAGCAGTGAGTTAACCTCTTTTGAACAGACCAGCATAATCAGTAATGAGGTTTAGTCTACATAGAGACAGAAGTATTATAAGGGAGTGGGCTGATTCACTCCTTGCCTTAGCGTTTCCCAAGTTATGCGCTTGTTGCTCTATGTTGTTGGTCGAGGGTGAGGATACCATATGCACTACGTGTAGATACGATATGCCTCTTACAGGATACTACAATCGTAAAGATAATGTAGTGGTCGAAAGATTTGCAGGGAGGGTGATCTTTGAGAACGCCTCTACGCTTATGTTCTTCCAAAAAAATAGCCACTATCGTGACCTACTCCATAGAATGAAGTACTCAGGGCGTAGTGATATTGCCATAACCCTAGGTAAGATATATGGAGCATATCTCAAGGAGAGTGGGCTATATGGTGCTATTGACACCATTATTCCAGTTCCACTCCACTTTAGTAAGCGTCTAAAGAGAGGTTATAACCAATCAGCAGAGTTTGCAAAGGGCATTGCACTTAGCCTAGGGGTCAAAGTTGAACACAGAGCAATTCGCCGTAATAGACGCACAAAGACTCAAGCACGCCAAGGCTCCATAGAGCATAGACAAAGTAATGTCGAGGGTGCATTTTCAATAAGAAATAAGAATCTTTTACTAGGTAAAACAGTTCTTCTAGTTGATGATATAATAACTAGTGGTGCAACCCTTGAGGCGTGTGCAGATACAATTAACAGAAACTTCCCTGAGATACAGCTATCACTCGGGGCAATAGCATTTGTAAAGTAATACTGATGAGCGATAAAAAATTACCAGAAAAAACCATAGAGAGACTATCGAGTTATCGAAGAGTAATAGTAGGACTATACACAGACGGATTAACACATATATACTCTCACCAGCTTGCACAAATACTAGGAATCACAGCCGTGCAGGTTCGACGTGACCTTATGCTCATCGGCTTTTCATCCTCTGCACGCCAAGGCTACGACATTGATGAACTTCGCCGACATATCTCCTCTATAATTGACGCTAAGAGTGTCCAAAGAGTTGCATTTGTAGGGATGGGTAACCTTGCAATGGCTATTAACCAGTACTTCAATAGTAGAGATTTCTATAAGATGGATGTGGCTGCACTCTTTGATACTGATACCTCTAAGATTGGTAAGAAATTCTACGGTGCGGAGTGTTACGCCATCGAGGACTTTCAAAAAGTTATAACTCGTAGCGATATTGACATCGTTATTCTTACCTGTCCATCGGATGCGGCATTAGCTCTAATTTGCCAGATTGAGGACTCAAAGGTCAAGGGAGTATTGAACTTTACTAGTGCTTCCCTACATTTCAATAGGGATATATATGTTGAGAACTACGATATTATAACACTATTTGAAAAGGTTGTCT
>CAYJLU010000014.1:14216-24372 GCA_964371395.1 uncultured Rikenellaceae bacterium
CCTCCCCCCGCCGCCCCCCGGGGGGGGGAGAGAGGAATAGCTATGAATATTTACAGAGGTTTTGATCATAAGTTTCAACGAGGAGTTGCAGCAATAGGTTCTTTTGATGGGGTACATAGTGGGCACCGCTATCTTATCGAACAGCTCAACAAACGGGCAGATATTATTGGTGGAGATAGCATTATTATAACTTTTGATCCGCACCCCAGAGAGGTCTTTAGAGGAGAGAATAGACTCTTGTCTACAATTAAGGAGAGGTTGGCACTTCTAGAGGATGCGGGTGCTAGAAATGTGGTTATTGTAAATTTCACCAAGGAGTTCGCCTCTATCGAAGCTGAGGAATTCGCCCAAGAATATCTAATAGATAGATTAGGGATAACCACTATCTTTATAGGCGATGACCATCGCTTTGGTAGTGGCGGAAGAGGTAATGCTTCTCTGGCAGAGCGTTTTGGTCTGTGTGCTATTGATATTGAACGTAAAGATAACTTTAGTTCGACATTAGTCCGTGAACTTATAGAGACAGGTAGTATATTACAAGCTAACAAAGTACTAGCTGCGCCATACCTTATTTTTACGCCAATTTCAGAACCGTCCAAACTTCTACCAAATGTGGAAGGGGTATTTGATTTAACTATTGACGGAGAGCACAGACAACTAACAATCAACGAAATAAAAGCACTTAAAACTCCACACACAATACAATTACTCTCAATCCACCAGAACAACTAGACTCCTCTGATTGAAAGTGGGGGGGTAAGGAGGCAGGAGGAGAGAGGAAAGAGGAAAGAGGAAGGAGGAGGATAAGAGCAAAGCGAGGGTAACTTACAATAAAAAAGAAAGAAGTTATGAAAACCATAGGAAAGATATGCTTTAGAATTATATTAGTATTAGTACTACTAATTATCTTTGCAAAGATAGTAGAGTTTAAACCCTCTGCTCAAGAGTTGGTAGAGGTTCTCGGTGATGCCGAAATAATTTCGGGTGATACCATTACGGTAATGAGCTGGAATATAGGTTATGCAGGCTTAGGTAGTGATATGGATTTCTTTATGGACGGAGGTAAGAGCAGTCGTACTTCAAGAGGACGTACGCTCAAAAATCTCGATGCAATAGTATCCTTTATCACAAAATATAGCGACAAACTAGATTTCATACTACTCCAAGAGGTCGATAGAGAGGCAAAGCGTAGCTACGGCATAAATATTTACGATACAATAGTCAAGCATATAGGATTAGATTTTAAGGGTTTCTATGCCGAGAATTTCAAGGTATTCTACGTACCTATTCCCCTCTCTGACCCAATAGGCGAAGTAGATGCAGGGCTTGCGACATTTAGTCGTTATAACCCTCGTAGCGCAACAAGGATTTCATACCCTAACTCTACCTCATTTCCCAAAAGTATGTTCGACCTAAAGCGTTGTATGCTATCAATTGCAGTGGCAATGAGCGACGATAGAACACTCTATATTAACAATACTCATAACTCTGCATACGATAGTGATGGCGAAGCTCGCACAAAAGAGCTACTTCACATAAGGAGCTATATCGAGGAGTTTAGGTATTCAATCACTGCTGGAGATTGGAACTCTACCCCACCCGACTATACGCCCTCTGAGGCAGAGATAAACGACCAGCACTTTCAAGTACACACACTCTCGCACTCTGACTTCGCTGAGAACTACCACTACGCCGCAGATATTAGTACAAAATCTGTACGCTATGGCTATGAACCATATCTAGCTGGTTCAACCACTACCTCAATTATCGACTTTGCTGTAAGTTCACCAGAGGTTATACCCCTCAAGGTTGAATGTATAGATCTGGGCTTTGAAAACTCGGATCACAATCCAGTATTATATAGTTTCATCGTAAAGCATTAATACAGACCAAAATATCCGCTCTGCGAGATAATTACATCAAAAAAATATTATTTTTTGCAAATAAATTTGTAAGTAGTAATAATTATTGCTTACTTTGTAGCGTTATACAAATAAGAAACACATAGAAAAATGGATATAGCACAAAAAATTCGAGAGATGGGTATCAAGGCGACTACCCAGCGTGTAGTAGTTTACTCCACACTTATGGAGTTGGGACACACATCCGCAGAGGAGGTAGCTACCATAGTGAGAGCTAGCCATCCATCAATTACCATTGCTACGGTTTACTCTATATTGGATTCATTCTGCACTAGCGGTCTAATCTCAAGACTAAGTACCCCATCGGGAAAAATTCACTATGACGTAACACCGTATCCGCACCATCACATCTACCATAAAGATGGTACGGTTACTGACTACAATGACCCTGAACTCTCTGCAATACTTGAAAACTACTTCAGGGGCAAAGACATAGGCAATGAAATCGAGAGCCTTAAACTACAACTATTTGTAAACTAAGCCGCCTCGCAACTAAACTCTTATGAATTACAGTAAAATAATTCAACAGAGCATATAATCCCCCTAACTCCTCGTTAGTGGTCCATACAACTTGTGTAGATAACTATATTTTTCACCCCCCTATATCTTATCTAAGTTTCATATTTTAAACCAGATACTACTATCATTCATACTCAATAGTATGTGTATATATTGCTAAATAGAGACCATTGCAAAACTTATGTTTTGCAATGGTCTCATATAATGATAGAGTATCTAGTTCTGCGTTCTTGTTTGTGGTATAAATGTTACGTTTTCTCCATATTTTTATTATCTTTACAATAGTATAGCATCGTATCAGTGTAGTAAAGATAGATGAAAAAGGGAAAACAAAATATCAATAAATGTATCACGAGAGGTGTTTTTGTTGGTATTTTTTCGTCTGTCAATTTATGTAATATAGATGTACTTACTATTCTGAGAGTTCGCAAAGGGAGTTAGCCTCTTTTTGCAAACTAGGTTGGTTATTGTATGTAGCTTTTACATTTGGAATATTATTAAATATATATAAAGATGAAAAAAACAGCATTACTAATTTCGGCATTGGCACTTACGAGTTGCCTCGCAGAGCCTATCTACAACACCGTACACCCCTCAAAAGGTACAACAGTGTTAAATATCAACTGGAATAATCTACATAGAGATCAAAGTATTCCAACTCACCTTGCGCTCTTTGCAGGAAGGGATGCCTACGTGATAGATGATATTACATTACCTATATTCGTAGAGCCTCAAGCGCAGCAAACTTTCTTGATGCACAACATACCCGATGGGATAAGCTTAATGGATGACATTGCCACACTTAGTCAGCATAGCTCTGAATCGCAAGAGTCTGGGTCTGAGCCTCAATCGCTCTACTATGCCCTGACAACTATGGATATTACCGCCGACGAGCTACACGTTCTCGACCTCACCTCCAAGCGAGGCAATGCAATGCTGACTCTAAAACTCGGCTATGAGCAGGGTGATTTGGATATGATCAGCAATATAACAGCAACTTTAAGCGGTATAGCTGCCACACGCAATCTACGCACCGATGAAATCTCAAATGAGGTAACACTTAGCAGGTATCCTGATTTAGGTACAGCGAGTACCATTGAGCTAAAGTTTAACATCTTTGGCACATTGGGTACTGAACAGATTCTGACTCTTACATTCACCACCACAGATGGGAGGACAAAATCAATAACCTCAGATCTAAGCTCTGAACTTGCTAATTTCAACACGAATATGAATGCTCTAACTTTCACAGGCAAGTTGGATCTGTCAGTAGAGTTGGAGGTAGAGGGAAGTATCACAGATTGGAACGAGAAGCTTGAGGGTTCAGGAACGGCTAGCTAATTTAAGTTAGTGTAAACAATAATTAATAATATGAAAAAGTTACTATATATTATAGGTGCATTGGGATTAATAGTTAGCTCCTGCACCAAGGCAGACAAAGGTTTTGAGAACCCGAACAACGACACCGCAGAGGTGCAATTTACGGCAAACACGGCTACTACTCGTGTTACGGGAGAACTTGACAATAAGTGGGAGAACCTCGATGAAATCGGAATTTTCGCTACTAATGCTTCCATCAATAATGCAAATTATCGCATTGAATTGAATAACGTTGAAGATGGCTTACTGACTTATAACAAAGGCTCCAAGATTATCAAACCTGACGCAGGGCAGAGCGAGGATTACTACGCCTACTATCCTTTCTCGGGAAACACTGGCGAATATACAGACGGTATAATTCCTATTGACCTAACAGAAAATCAAGAACCGCTACTGTGGGCGAATGTCGAGAACGAAACTCAGGACGATGTAACCTTTACATTTCAGCCCAAATTGGCAAAGCTAAACTTCACCTTCACCGCAGGGGGGAAAGATATTACCACTCTATCGGGAGTCACGGCAACTCTCAAAGGGGCAAATACAAAGGGGAAACTTAACGTTAAGAGTGGAAAGTTAAGCTATGTAACAGCAAATGATATACCTCTCGCTATTGCAAGTAATGACGAGGTCAACACCATCACCGCCTACGTTATGCCAACCAATATTATTAACTATACAAAGATAATAATCACGATAGGAGACAAGCAGTTTGGCTGGCGACCAACTACCGATAAGTGGGAGGCAGGGCAGATTTACGACTATAATATCACCGTGGGCGAACTTGCAGTCAAAGTTGGCGACTACTACTATGGTGGTGGCGTTTTCTCTACGACCAAACTCGCAGATAAAACCCCTATCGGTATAGTCTTTCTGGTCGATCCTGACGATAAGACAGACGGCAAGGCTGTGTCGTTGGATCAGGAAATACAAAACTGGGGACATAATAGTCTTACTACTAATGCACAAGATCACTATAACGGACTTGCGAATACGAGAACGATAAAAAATATTAATAAAGACTTCTCCAATTACCTAGCCTTTGCGGAGGTTGACAGCAAGAATAGAAACGGTACAAACGACTACGCCGATCAGAGCAAAGACGTATGGTATTTACCCTCGAAGGAAGAACTGGAATATCCTTATTCAGCATATACGGGCTATGGTAAAGAGGACTTTAACCTAAGGATAACAGATAGTGGAGGTAATAATGCAACTCAGATAGTAGACGATTATCATTGGTCTTCCACAGAATGGGATGATGACATAGCGTATAATTGGAACTTCGCTGGGGGCAATATATTTTTTAGCAGGACTGAAAAAATATGCACCGGGATAGTCAGGGGTATCCTTGCTGTTTAATTAGAGAGTAGAGATTGTAATGGCTAATAAATAAAAAATTATGAAAAAGATACTATATATTATAAGTGCAATAGGGCTAATGGTTAGCTCCTGCACGAAAGATGATAATTTTGATCTGCAGAGTCCGAGCGAAGATCTTTTGCATATCAGCATTCGAGCAATGGACAATGTATGGCAAAAGAACGATGAAATAGGTGTTTCAATATTCGGCACAAATACAACAACACCTATCGGCAAAGCGAATACGAAGTATAGCGCGGAATCCGCAGGTTTCACGGTAGTAACTCCCGATGTCAATTTATACTACCCATCAAGCGGCAATGTCGATATTTTGGCATACTATCCATACTTGACAGGTGGTAACGGTACAAGCTATGCTATTGATATGACAACAGAGCAACCCGACCTTATGGTAGCAAAAAAAGTGGACGTGGTAAAATCGAAAAATGCTCTTAATATGGAGTTTTATCACACAATGGCAGAGTTAGTGATTGAGATTGAAGCTAGTCAAGATGCGCAAGGGCTTACCCTTGATGATATTAAGGGTATAAAGCTCACAGACACATATTCTCAGGCACAGTACGACCTCACAGCATTTGATCCCGATGAACCTACATCGAGAACTCCTATTACGAATCTTGTAATGCCAGCAGATATTGAGCTAACAAGAGATGGTGCAGTGGCGAGATGCTTTGTCATTCCTCAAACAATAAATCAGGATGGCCTTAGAGCCAAAATAGAGTTTGAGACAAACTACGGCACACTAACAATGGATATTCAAGACGCACTGGAGAGAGCTATAACCTTCACCCCGGGGACAAGCCATACCATCGAAGTTGAAGTTACTCGCAAAGCGGTAAATGTCACAAACAACACCATCACCCCTTTGACTTCCGACAACGACCCTGCCGATAACAACGGCACAGCGGACGAGGTATTTTTTGCCAACACGGCGGAAGTAGGAATGTACTACTACAATGATGGTAGATACTCAGAATCTGCACTACTGGAAACAATCGATAACCCTATTTTAGGAATTATATATCAGGTTAATGCCAATGGCACAAGTGGGAAAGTCATCTATCATCGTTTAATACTATCTGGTATTTTTTGGAACGAGGAATTTTTCACTCCAGAATTTAATGCCCAAGACTCCGACAATGGACTTGCCAATATACAGGCAATGATGGACGTAGATGGGTGGGAAACTCACAATCTTGCACTTGTTTTAATTAACGATATGAATCCTCGTGGGACGACGTATTCTCCCGAAAGTACCGATATATGGTATATACCTGCAATAAATGAATTGATATACATATCCGAGAAAAGAGATATTATAAATGAACGTTTCAGGAATCATTATGGATTTGATGATATTCATCAACTTGTCAGATCAAATGTTTATTTATCTTCTACTGAAGATGATTATATCTGTATGCTTGGATTAAATATTAGGACGGGGGGTATTATTAAAGAATACAAACTCGAAGAACTAGGCATTTTTTTAATACAACGTTTCGATTAATGATTTATCACACATAGCAGTGGTAATATAAATTACTGTATTTGTAATCAATTA
Source organism: uncultured Rikenellaceae bacterium (assembly GCA_964371395.1). Taxonomy (GTDB): domain Bacteria; phylum Bacteroidota; class Bacteroidia; order Bacteroidales; family Rikenellaceae; genus Mucinivorans. The sequence continues at coordinate 20,979 of CAYJLU010000014.1, forward strand.
AAAACTTGAGTTACTATTCGCTTACATCATCCTTCATTGTTTATCACTAAATTTTGAAGGATGATTTTTTTACCTAGTTTTGCTTGTGGATACGATTTAGCCATACTCTCCAATGACAATGTAGTAACATTAAACCATCTTGGAGTTATGGTCAAACAGCTATGATTAACTCTCAAAGAGAGTATTCTCGATTAAATAACCTCCAATTCGCTACTCCCCCCTCACTCTCCCCCCTCACTCTCCTCCTCTCTGTTTGGTGTACTCGGTAATAGTGAAAAGAGGAGAAAACATCATTTGAAACCTTACCGAACCTTCGCTATGTTTTAAATATCAAAAAGAGCCGCTAATCTTTAACAGCTCCCGATTTCTTGCTTGTATGATTATAACACCTCGCAATTACAAATCCATAAAAGGTAACTTATAATAGACAAACTCTTGATCATCCCAAGGATTCTTGTAAGCTTTGATATAAAGGGTATTGTAATCACCTATACGGATGTCATATGGTAGCAAAGTTCGTGACCATAGACCATACAAAAACTCTATGTTGCCTGTATATAGACTGTAATATTCAATTGTGGCAGAATCCTCACCTTCGGGTGAGGCATAGTAAGTAATCATCCAATCTCTGTTCGGTGAGATAATGGTTTGTACCCCTTGATAAAATAGCTTACCATTGGTAGCCGAAACAAAGCACTCGCCCGAACCCATCTCATTGTTATAGTACGAAAATATATAGTACCCAGCTTCTCTGTTGCTGAAGTAACCCAAATATTCAACCTCTGATTCCCCAATTTCCGCTTTAGGGATAGTCATACCATTCCCATCAGAGAGTATAACGGTAATGCTATTGTCATCTATCTTAACGAATTGTTTAGAAATATCATTCTCTCGCTCCTGTGCCTCTTGATGTACAGTCCCTGCATCGGCAAATTCTTGAGCGTTCGACTCTTCAACAAAGAGCTTTAACTCGTTGGTTGGTGTGTCGAAATAGCTCTCATCGCTAATTACGTGTTCAGGTGGGTTCTGGTTAGTCTGAGGTATTGTCTCTGCAATACTTGTCTCTATTGTACATAGTGCTAGAATAGCAAATGTCAGAGAAGTTAATGGTGTGCTGAATTTCATAGTCATTATTGTTTAATTTACTAAAAATATACTATAAACTTAATGCTGGTAAGTTATAGCTTGTTATATCTACTGTAACTCAAAATCAAAAATCTTAAGTAATCTAGTGGCGAAATATTCAATATTACCTTCGTATATATTTGAAAATCACACTACAAATATAACAAATTATTATTGAAATTCCTATAAATTGATATCATATCTTACGCAAATATATTGACAATAGTAGGCTCACTTACCTACCCTGTAATTAAACCTTGCCACACAAGATACAAAAACACAGAGTAAAATATAAGTTGTAAATTTTAATCGCAGAGAATGGAGAGTAGAAAAAAGTCTATAAGCTCCTTTGCAAAATAGCATACAGTCGACAGCAACACATATACGCTGCTATCGACTGATACACTATCAATCAGATTCTAAGACCTAGATTATCTCTAATCAGTTCTCCCTAGCTCTACAAAGTACTAAAACTACATCACTTTGTATGAAGTTGCTACAATTTTGCGTTTTGCACGGTACTCTCTCGGAGTGCAAAGTTTCTGTGATTTGAATGCACGATTAAAGTTCGAGATATTCTCAAACCCACTCTTAAAACAGATCTCTGCAATGGTCTTATCGGTCTCTATAAGCAACTTTGAGGCAATGCCTAGTCGATACTCAATAAGGTAGTCAGTAAATGATCGCTTGGTGTGCCTCTTGAAGAAGTGGCTAAAGGCTGATGGGGACATACCAACTAGTTCGGCAACATCTGCAAGCATAATAGTACTATGAATATTATTATTGATGTGGTTAAGCACTTTGCGAATACGCCTATTCTTAGTATTATTCATCTGTCCCTCAACTTGGAAGAGGGCAACTTGCTCTGTGTTTTCGATATGCCCAAGTTCATTGAGTAGTATCAAATAAGATATTGTTGCATCAAAGTCAGATTTTTCACTTAGTTGTTCGATCTGAGCTTCAATATCATCTATCTTATCCTTTGGGAATCTGATGCCTCTTTGCGCCCTTTCGAGCAGCTGTTTGATTGAAGCCATCACACGGCGAGTGAGTATAGACTCGGGGATTAGTTCTGGGCTAAATTGAATTGTAGTCATCTTAGCCTCGTTCTCATTTGAGTTCCACGAGTGCGGTACATTAGGGGCAACTAGAACTAGCTCTTTGTCGGTGAAAGTTTTAGTTACATCACCAACGGTTATAGTTCCTGTTGCGCTACGAACTAGTCTAAGTTCATACTCTGGGTGATAGTGAAGCGGAATATCAACCTTTGCTTTAGGGTTAGTTGTTATGACAACTAAATCCTCTTCGCCAAGTTGAGTGACTTCTCGGATAATGCGCCTTGACATAGTATTTGGGGGTATTTAAGTTACACTACAAAAATAATAAAAAAATATCAATTTGCAAATTAATTTTATCAAAAATATTTGAATATCAATCTATTCCATCGAGGATATTAGCTGCAAATTATGATATTATTTTGAATAAGCAGTTCGCAAAAATATCATATAAACATAAAATAACAATGGAAAATTATAGATAATATAAAGACGTAAATCTGAACAAAATAATCCACAAAGAACAAATCCGGAATTCTTTGTACGGCAAATATATAGATCTCTAAACTCGCAAATACAGTAGATTTTCAGCTCTATTTTGACTCCACATTTGCCAACACATCATCTTATCACCACACATATTACATAGCTATTGGGGGGGGGAATTAAAAAAACTCCTAAAAAAAAGTTACTTTGTGATAAAAATAACCATAATTTCACTACCTTTAATATCAAAACCAACAAAAACACCCCCTAAAAAATGAAAGAAAAATTTAATTACAATCAAAGTATGCAAGTTCGCTACGCTCACTCGGAGGTAGTAGATATTAAAGAAGTAGTGGATAGTTGTGGCGATGAGTGGTTTAACCAAACCCTTACTGAGGTAAACGATAGCCTTGTGCGCATAGGTGTAATCGAGGGCGAGTTTCACTGGCATCAACACCCTACTGAAGATGAGTTCTTCTTTGTGCTTGAGGGCACACTCATTCTCGAAATAGAGGGAAGAGAGCCTGTGACTCTAAAACCTCACCAAGGAATAACCGTCAGCAAGGGAGTTATGCACCGACCTATCGCCAAAGAACGTGTTGTTATGATAATGGTTGAGAGTTCAACTGTGAACCCAGTTGGAACATACTAAAGAATAAATAAGACTAAGCTAAAAAAAACAAATAATGCAACGGTGTGATTTCTTGGAATCATTTATATTCTGCCCT
>CAYJLU010000015.1:0-8862 GCA_964371395.1 uncultured Rikenellaceae bacterium
GAATTTTTATACCCACTCATACACAAAAGGAGACCGTTGCAAGGCGGCGATATTTCAAAGATAACTCCAATGACTCTTCAGTCACATACTTTAAGTATGCTCCTTTCATAGCCCTTAGAGCCATCTTCAAAATTTCATCCACCTATCAACGCTCTTCATAGCGGAGCAAAACATAAGTTTTGCAATGGTCTCCTATAAATAGGGGTAATGTGGTAAAAAATGGTAATGTGGTAAAAATGGACTGATTTTTCGTGTAGAATTAGATTAGTTTTGCACGAGAAATATGGCTAACTTTACTATGCACTATTAAGCGTAGATCAGCTCTGCTGAGGAGCAACTTATCGAGGAATAAAAAAGTGTGATTATACAGCGAGATGGGGGTCTTTGGCATTCCCATCTCTATATCTCGCTGGTAATCCATTATGCCTAAAAACTATTTTTTATCGGACAGTACTAATTATTTGTTAAGATAATGCTCCATTCTTATAGCCATATAATTTCATAGTAGTTGTTCAGTGCCCTCCAGTAGACGTGTTTGTACACTGTACTAGAGTAATGAAACGGAGTGAACCTACAACGCTAACCAGTCCAACCAATAAATATGGTTGACCGCTCTAGCAGCCAACCATATTACTGATTCATTATGATTTAATGAGTTGTTATGTGCATAACAAAACTTACATATTACCACCTCGTTGTGTACGAATTATCGGCATAATACCATTTGAGCGAGCCTCACCAATATTTATCATCATCTCAACCTCGCCATTACTCATCAACTCATTGAAACCCTCGTAAGAGTAGACCTCAAATGCCTGTTGGAACGATGATAGATAGTTATTCCCTGAACCCATTAGTGTACTTTCGACAAAGAAGAAACCTTGATCAAGGTCAACAATGCCATCACCATCGAAGTCAACTTGGTAAGGGATTTGCACTGTAAATTTACAGTGACCCGGAAGCATAATCAATGATACGTCAAAGCCTAGTTTACGATAGATAGAACATAACAATGCTGAACCATCGACACAGTTTGCTTGGTTATTACCTAGAGCCTGATCGATGAATCTAACGTACTGAAGCCCTAGAGTTTCACTTTCGTTAGAGGTTTGTACTACATTGCTGTATCTAGTACCTTTTTGTGCAAAGTACTCCCAAACCCAATATAGTTGGTTTACCATATCTTGGTATGATCCTTGTGTGTCGATAAATTGACGAGATGGATCAACAGCTAGAATCTCAGCTAGAATCTTATCAATGGCAGGGTAATCCTCATTAACAAATAGAGCAAATTGCTCACTAGTATCTACCCAACCCTCCTCTTGGTCATAAATAGCATAAATACATTCATTAACAGGGCGGTACTTCATAACGTGATTAATTCTATCTATCTCCTTGCCGTCAATCTCAAGGATGCAGGTCAGGGTAACTGCTCCCCCCTGAGCTAACTTCGCCAGCTCCTCGTACTTCCACTTAATGATAGGATCTATCATAACAGCACCTACTGGTTCATCCTCACCAAGATTACCATCCGAGATATTAAGCGTTCTTTGGATAATAGTCTCCTCGTTAATTTTCGACTCTTCGATCTTTATCCTCACCACAGCTCTATCGTGAGGCACAACAAGGTAGAACGATAGAAAAAGATCTGAGGGATCTTCGTGGTGAGAGTTCCACATAGCTAGAGATGGATAAAAATTACCCTCAAAAGAAGGATCTGTTGCTATGGCAAAGTTGACATCAGCAGGATGTTGAGCACACGAAGTCACACCAGTTAATAACATTAATGCCATAAATTGGAGTGATAATAACATTTTTCTCATTGCAATATTCGTTTTATATTTTAGTATACTATACCCCACAAATATAATAAAAGATAACAGTTTTTCAAAATTATTCAGGCTAAAACATCTCTATCATATCTGGTTTGCATACAAAATTTAATACCAGAGTTAATACTCTACAATTGCCTCGGCAACGGTAAATGTACTACCTCCGATAAATATAATATCTTGATCATTTGCAATTTTGTTAGCTCTCTTTACCGCACTACTTATTGTACTAGACTTTTCACCCCGAAGCCCAGATTGTAATGCTAATTGAGCTAGTTCTTCGACAGCGAGTGCTCGTGGAATGGATGCCTCAGAGAAGATATAGTAGGCATCACGAGGTAGCATAGGGAGTACCTTTGATAGCTCTTTATCTGCCACAACGGCAAGCACAAAGATGAGCCTACGACCTTGCCTTAATTCCTCTAATTGCTTCAAAACGAATCTTAAACCATCCTCATTATGGGCCGTATCACATATAGTAAGCGGATTATCTGCTAGTACTTGCCATCTGCCTCTAACCCGTGCACACTCAATACCTCTTTTAATCGAAGACTCTGAAAGTCCTAATTTCTTTAGTGTAGTGTATGCACTTTGAGCATTAAGTCTCTGGTAGTTGCCACTCATTGCAGGAGTGTAGGGTTGAGGTGATTCTCTATCGGCAAAGGTTATAGGTGCACTATGCTGGTTTGCCACTTGCTCAAATACACTATCGTACTGCTCGCTGCTCTGACCTATGACCACTGGCACCGATGGTTTGATTATCCCTGCCTTTTGTGTCGCAATTTCAGATATTGAACTACCTAGGAACTGTGTGTGATCAAGCGAAATGTTAGTTATTAAACATATCTCAGGGGTGATAATATTAGTAGAGTCAAGCGCACCTCCCATTCCTACCTCCACCACTGCGTAGTCAACCCCACACTCTGCAAAGTACCAAAAGGCAAGTGCTACTGTCATTTCAAAAAATGAAGGCTTAAGAGACTCTATTACGTCCCAATTTTTCGCCACAAAATCAACAACCGACTCCTTGGCTATCATTGTCCCATCCACTACGATTCTCTCTCTAAAATCTATAAGGTGTGGGGATGTATATAGACCAACGCTATGTCCCTGAGCCTTTAGAGCTTCGTATATCATTTGCGAGGTTGAACCCTTGCCATTAGTCCCTGCGATATGAATTGTTCGGTAGTTTTGATGTGGATTATTGAGGTGGTTATCCAATGCAATAGTGCGCTCTAAGCCCGATTTATAGGCAGCTCCACCAATCCTCTGAAACTGAGGTAAAGAGTTATATAGAAATGCGAGTGTCTGATTATAGTCCATCATTGATTCCTTTTTAAGGTATAAAAAATGCATCACAAAATTACAATAATTTACTATCTTTGCGCTAAAGATCTATAATTACTTTTTAATTTAACTATGAATATTGACCTTAAAGATATAACTTCCATAGAGTTTGACTCTCGGATGGTGCAGGATGGTTCACTCTTTGTGGCAACTAGAGGTACTCTTACCGATGGGCATAACTATATAGAGAGTGCAGTAGAGCGTGGAGCAAAGGTAGTGGTGTGTGAGGAGCTTCCTGCGGTTAAATTAAGCGGTATAGAGTATATCGAAGTAGAGGATAGCCACAGTGCACTTAGCCATCTAGCCGCCGAGTTCTATGACTTCCCCTCGAAGCAGATAAAACTAGTAGGTGTTACGGGTACAAATGGCAAAACTACCACTGCCACATTGCTCTACAACCTCTTTACTACTCTTGGTTATAAGTGTGGATTACTTAGTACGGTGGAGAATAGAATTGGTAGTGGAGTATCTCCTGCAACTCATACCACGCCCAATGCCGTAGAGCTTAATAGGTTACTACGTGAGATGGTCGATAGTGGATGTTCGCACTGTTTTATGGAGGTTAGTTCGCACGCGCTGGTTCAGCGTAGGGTTGAGGCTGTTGAGTTTTGTGGTGGAATCTTTACAAACCTAACACACGATCACCTTGATTATCACGGCTCATTTGCCGAGTATTTAAAGGCTAAGAAGAGCTTCTTTGACGCTCTGCCCAAGGGTGCATTTGCCCTTACAAACCTAGATGATAGAAATGGTGAGGTAATGCTACAAAACTGCAAAGCACTGCACCGTGGCTATTCCCTGCGCACTATTTCTCACTACTCGACAAAGATAGTTGAGAGCCATTTAGATGGCACACTGCTCAGAATTAATAATACTGAGATTTGGGTTCAATTAATCGGTAGATTTAACGCCTATAATATTACAGCTATATATGGCACGGCTATTGAGCTAGGTGAGGACAGAGAAGAGGTATTAGCCGCACTTAGTACATTGCAATCTGTCGGCGGCAGGTTCGAGACCATTAGAGGTAACGATGGTCGTCTAGCAGTGGTGGACTATGCCCATACTCCTGACGCTCTACGCAGTGTGTTGGAGACAATATCCGAGGTGTGCAAGGGTAGCCACAAGGACTCCAAGATAATAACTGTGGTAGGCTGTGGAGGTGATAGGGATAAGTTAAAACGCCCAATAATGGCACTTCTTGCAGTACAGCATAGTGACCAAGTTATACTAACATCCGATAATCCACGCTCGGAGAACCCTAACGCTATACTAGATGATATGATCTCTGGGCTTACAGCTGAACAGCAACGCCAGACTCTAACCATTGAGAATAGATCACAGGCAATAAAGACTGCTGCTGTTATTGCTCGTCCATCTGACGTTATATTAATTGCAGGAAAAGGGCACGAAACCTATCAAGAGATTGCAGGGATAAGAAACCACTTCGATGATAAAGAGGAGATAAGAATCGCATTTGAGAAATAGATGATAACATACTATATAACACTACCAATATTCTGGATACTGGGCAAACTACCACTATTTATTAAGGGGTGGCTGAGCGATGGGCTATTCTTTCTACTATATAGAGTTGTAAAGTATAGGATCCGAGTTGTAAGAGACAACCTCGAAAAGTCATTTCCAGAGAAGAGCGAATCTGAGCTTAGAGCCATCGAAAGGAAGTTTTATGCTCACCTCTCGGATATATTTGTAGAGTCTATATCTATGGTTTCGTTGAGCAAGAAGCAGATGAAAAGTTCGGTTGAGTACCTCAATGTAGAGCAAATCGAGGAGTATACCAAGGGTAAGAGTTGGGTGTCAATGATGTCGCATTATGGTACTTGGGAACTTACAACTAACTGGGGGATGTATAGCCAGCACGATGGAGTATGTGCAGTGTATAAGACCGTCGCAAACAAGGGTTATGATAGACTCCTGCGCCAGAGTCGAGGGAGATATGGAGTGGAGCTTGTACCAATGGAGCAACTTGCACGCAAACTGTTGACATACAGGGAAAAGGGAGAATCTGTTGCAGTGGCAATGATTTCGGATCAGAGTGCACCACAGTGGAAGAGTACGGGGTATTGGCGACCATTTTTTGGTCGTATGGCTCCATTTTTTCTTGGAGCAGAAAAGGTTGCAATTTGGCACAAGATGCCTGTGGCATTCCTACATATAGATAAAGTAAAGCGTTTTAAATATAAAGCGTGGTTTGAGGTTATCTATGATGGCGAGGAGAAGATCGAGCGAGGCGATATAGTCAACAGATACGCCGATAGACTCGAAGAGATGATACGTAAACGACCTGAGTTATGGATGTGGAGTCACAAGCGATGGAAGCATCCATTCCCCGGATATACCAAGAGACAATGGAGAATGTAGCAGTAGTAATATTGAATTGGAATGGTGAGAAGTTTCTAAGGAGGTTTCTCCCATCGGTTGTGGAGTACTCCCTCAAAGCACGAGTGGTGGTTGCCGATAATGGCTCTACGGACTCTTCACTTGAGGTGATAAGGGATCTGTTTCCAACTGTTGAGGTTGTTGAGTTAAGTAGTAATTATGGCTTTGCTGAGGGTTATAACCGTGCTTTAGAGGTTCTCAGAGAGCGTTATGCTAACTCTATTGAGTACTACGTACTGCTAAACTCTGATGTGGAGGTTACAGCTGGATGGATAACACCGATAGTAGAACTCTTCAAGCAAGACCAGACCACAGCAGCCATACAACCAAAGATACTTGCTGAGGTGAAGCGCACTCACTTTGAGTATGCGGGGGCTAGTGGTGGATTCATCGACTCACTAGGCTTTCCATTTTGTAGAGGAAGGCTCATTAATAACTGTGAAGAGGATAGGGGACAGTATGACGATATTAGGGAGATATTTTGGGCATCAGGAGCTGCACTAGCCATACGTTCGGATGTTTACCATAGCCTTGGCGGATTTGACTCCAGTTTCTTTGCACATATGGAGGAGATAGATCTATGTTGGAGAATTAAGCGTGCGGGATACTCAATTAAGGTATGTCCACAAAGCGTTGTATTTCACCTAGGAGCGGGTACTCTACCAATATGGTCTCCTCGCAAAACGTATCTTAACTTCCGCAATAACTTTGCAATGCTCTATAAGAATCTCTCTAAGAGACGTTTTGCGGCTATATATTGCGTGAGAATCGGAACGGATTTACTTCGAGCTTTGTCGTATTGTCTGACAGGTAAGTGGAGCTTTGCATCGGCAATTATCAGAGGTCACCGTGACTTCTGGCGTACAAGGAAGTCTTATAACAGATCCAGTGAACTACCCACAAGGGGTATTAGTCAGATATACAGAGGTAGTATTGTACTGTATTATCTATTTAAAAGTAAGGAGTTTAAAAATATATTATGAAAAGAAAGATTATCATAGCCCTTTCGTGTCTAGCACTGCTATCTTGTGGTAACGAGGCAAATAGTGATACTAATATCACCAATACAACAACTAAGCCCGAGACAGTAATAGAGCCTAAGTTCTCAACAGTTTCGATAGTGCAGCGTTATGCTCACTCTAATCAGAGCTATACTCAAGGGCTACTCATAAGTGAAGGTAAGCTGTATGAGAGTACAGGGCAGTATGGTGAATCTAAGTTAATTGTCTCGAATCTCACCACTGGCAAAGTAGACAAGGAGGTACAACTACCCTCAAGTTATTTTGGAGAGGGGTTAGCACTATTAGATAACAAACTCTACCAATTAACGTGGATGGAGCAGAAGTGCTTGGTCTATGACAAAAATACCTTGAAGTTACTAGAGACTCTCACCTATCAGGGTCAAGGCTGGGGTATTGTTGCCCATAACGACAAACTGATAACTAGTGATGGCTCTTCAACACTCTCTATTCGTGACCCTAAAACCTTCAAGGTTCTCTCCACGCTTGAGGTTAAGGATAATAGAGGTAAGGTGAATCAAATTAATGAGATGGAGATTATCGACTCTCTGTTATATGCCAATATATATCTATCGCCGCTCATAGCAGTTATCGACCTATCAAATGGTCAGGTGGTGGAGTATATCGACTGCTCTAAACTCTTCAAAGAGTTAGGTGACACTGCAAATGCTGATGTGCTTAATGGCATAGCATACGATAGTATTGCCAATAAACTCTACCTCACAGGTAAACTCTGGGATGTACTATTTGAAGTTCGACACTAACCCTAGAGAAACGTTAGTGTCGAACCAGTGATTACCTTAGTTATTTAGGTATGATTTTAGTGCCTCCACGTAGCTTTCAAAAGCAGATTTGCCGAGATCCGATATTTTGCAAACGGTGCGTGGTTTTTTACCTAGATACCCCTTTGTCACCACAATATATCCCGCATTTGCCAGCTTATCTATTTGTACGCTGATATTCCCCGAAGTCGCCCTTGTCTTTGACTTAAGGTATGTAAAATCAGCCTCTTCGACATTCATAAGTATGGAGACTATACCGAGTCGTAGTTCAGAGTGAAGAAGTGGGTCTAGTGGTTTAAGCATCTATCTGTTTTTTTGCGTAGCGATTAAGTTTAATTCCCGGAATTACCATTGATACTAAACCCCATAGGCAGAAACAGGCGTATAGAACTCCCAGTTCGATTGGAATTAGTATAGCAAACGAAAGTAGTATTCCAAATCCACCACCAATACTTAGAGCATTAAAGCCCATAATTGCACCACTTATCACAAGTGATACACTAACTACGAACATCTCTAGCATTGGTATCATTATCCAAATGTATCCGCCGGGATTCTTTGGTATATCTGTCCAAAACCAAAACGCAGTGATAATAAATGGTATTGCACAACATACGACTAATGTCACATTGAAAAGTCGAGTTATCATCTTATCCATCCTTGTCTTTACTGACTCCTGTCGCTTGAGTCGAGAACAGATTATAGTAGCTAAAATTGGATGAATAAACCATAGCCAGTTCGCATTGAGATTGTTGGTTAAGTAGAGTACTACTGTAACTAGTGTGGAGGTGAAAATTGTACTTAATCCCCAAACTATAAGTTGATTGCCAGAATTTCGACTGAAATTCTGCTTTGTGTTAAGAATCATTGCCGTTATCAAATCTAATGATTCTTTTTCGTTAAGTTGTTGATTCATAGCTTTAAATGGTTAGTTGGTTGTAAATAAGGCGGCCTCTTGTAATGCAAATATAAACAACTTTATTTTATAAACCAAAAAATATTCAATATTTTTTATCTGTGCAGTAATACTAATAGTGATGATCTATAACTAGAGGGAGAGAGAGAGAATCTTAGTGTATACGTATATTGTCATAGAATCTGATATACTCTCCACTATCTAGGATGTTGATGGCTATTAGTGCCATATTTACATTTCCGAGATAGTTCGTCTTTTTCAGGTAGCCATCAATGGCTAGGTAAATACGCTCTAACTTCTTTGGAGTAAGAGCACTCTCGGGTGAGAAATCACCGCTGAGTTCCCCACCAACTCTACACTTAACCTCAATAAAGTATAGCGTAGAGTCCTTTTGAGCAATAATATCAATCTCCCCTACGCAGTGCACCCCTCTGCCGCAGTGCCAGTTGCGCTCAATGATTCTATAACCTCTGTCGCTTAGGTAGCCTGTGGCTATATCCTCACCACGTGTACCTACCTCTGTATTTCTCATAGAATTGATATAATAGTTTTATTCCTTCCCT
>CAYJLU010000015.1:8962-24196 GCA_964371395.1 uncultured Rikenellaceae bacterium
TCCTTCCCTCCTTCCCTCCTCTTTCTGTAAGGGGGGTATCGTGTGTGAAGAAGTACTAATACAAAGATATGTATAGTTTCTCTAATATGCAAAAAATCAAATCACAACAGAAAACAGCAAAGTTTCTTATTATCTTGTCTTACCATATAAGGCTTAATGTGATTCCTTTGCGCACTGTTGACACAGAGTACAGCCCTTAGTGGTGAGCCTAGAGTCTGGTTGCTGAGATAGGTATGATATGCATATCCTTGAGTCAATAGTATGGTTATCCTGTATTGCTCCACTAGGACAACTATCCATACACTTAGAACCACATAACTCACACCCACTCTCAATAGGTTTAGTGCTATTATTAACACTTAGCAAATCGTACATACCACTTGATTGTAACTCTTCAATGGTGCGATTAGTAAGTACTATTGCAATATTAAAGTCACAACCGAATTTCGGGTGAACAAGCATTGAATTTCTACCCACCCACCCCAAACCTGCCTCTACGCCCCAGGCACGTTCAAGAATTGGAGCAGTGTCTACAACTCCACGCCCAATGATCTCAGGATCTAACTCCGTAAGTAGAGTAATTAGACGTTTTAATCTACGACGGATATATGAATGATAACTCCACTTCTGAGGAGTAAATAGTATAACGATCAAGGATTGGCACTCTGGTAGTATAATTCGAGGGTCGTAACGTTTGTGCTTACGCATATAGTCAAGATCGGCCTCAAACCCCTTAGCCAACCAAGTATCCAACCACTCTCTATGTTCGTGAAGCACTCTATATGGAGCAACCCCCATTGCTGCTGCACCTATCTGTTCGCACAACTCCATACTTTTTCAAAAAATTAGAACCCAATATTATAGTTAAACCCAAAGAATAGTCCACTGCCATTAGGGCTAACTAGTGTTATAGTTGCCCTCTGGTCGTATGAGCGAATGAGGTTTAAATCAAAGGATAGTTCCATACCGTAGGTATAGTTACTAAGGTCTAGGAGAGGTTGTGTAGCAGAGTTGGTTAGATATTCCCCCGATGAGTATCCCGCTATAATGCTTGCCGATATTCTCTTTAGGTATATGAATCCATCCCAACCCCAATCAGGGTAGAGTAGTGGTAGAGAGTATCTAGCCTCTACTGCATTGTAGTGTGTGGTTGCAAAGTTATCCTCCACACCCGTAAGGTATAGTGCCTTAGAGCTAAGGTTATAGATGGCGTTGCTTTGAGTTTGTGCTGCTACTTCGATAGCTAGTGAGTGATTTTTAGCTATACCCGGCGTATATATTCTGCCATAGAGCGAGTATATAGATGCCACCTCTGGATTAAAGGAACCATTAAGGTTAGCTCTAAGGGCATAACCCCACTGAGGTCTAAGGTTACGGTGTGCAACATACCTATTAGAACTCCACCAAAGCGAGGCAGCGTAACTTGCCATCGAACGACTAAATTTATTTGATATAGGATCGTAGAGTTGTGAGTTACTCCACTGAACCGAAACACTAGGTTGTAGTAGTTTGGAGTACCCTCCCCTCGACATATTTAGTGGGAGAGCAGCAGTTATATCGCCCTGAAGATATAGGCTAGTATTATCGGCTACGACTCCATTTGGTGTGCCACCGATCGATAACCTCTTTGCTCCACCATACTCCGCACCAATAGAGATGGTAAGTGGTAGGCCCTTGTACTCCACTCGTCCCTTTAGCCAGTTGTGGTTGTTGAGCCATCCATAGGTTGCATAGCCTTGCCAAGTGCTGAGTGTAGATTGGAAAAATGCGGTAACACCCGCCGTTAGGTTCATAGCGTTATTCTGAAGTAGATAGTCACCATCAAAGCTTACAGGTGCCCAGCTATGCAGCGCAAACGGTGCTCTGTATCTTCGATCACTAGACCTAGAAACCTCATCCTTACCCCTATCATAAACATCAAGGGTATCTATCTTAGGGACAGACCACCCTATATCCTTTGGGTTTAATATATTTTTAGGTAAACGATTCCATTCAACCTCTTTGCCCAAAAGGGAATCTAGGGAGGTTTGGGCAACCATATAACCACCAGAGGTGTATGTGTTGAAGTATAGATGATTATTGGCAACAGTGGGCATAATGGAACCAAACTTTGATTGAGTCTCCTGTCGTTCAATCCCCGTTAAGATATTCAGCGAGTGAATCTCATTCTTACCGCTTTGTATCGAGGAGAAGTATAGTATTCCATCTCTAGCCTCAAGCCCACTAATGGTTATAACATTAGGTTTGGTAAGTTCTGTAAACTCTCCATTAAGATCCATAGCACCTATCCACATACCTCTTCTATCGAGTGCAATAAAATAGAGCTGTTGTGTTAAATTATCGTAGCTTAGCCCGTGCAGCGTAATATCATAACTATCAAGGTGGTATTGCTCTAAGGTATTAAATTCAGAGTCCATAACCCTTATATACGAGTTGCTACTGCTGTCCATAGCTATCGATGCAAAGCCCCTAGTGTGATCAATCGAGGTTATATTCCAGTTGTTGTCCCATCGCATAAATGATCTCTGCCTTCCTCCCTTTAGCCCCATAGAGCGTATAACAGAGTAGTTCACCTGCTCGTAGATAGGGTGTGGTAGGTATTCGGTGTAGTATAGCGTATCATCTCTTACTATGGGTTTAGAGGTGATAATGCCCATTGACTTTAAAGCTCTATTACTAGCCAAACTCAGGAGACTACTTGGGGTATTATAGTCAGTGTGTAGAGCTAGAATATCATTTGTAGTTGCAGTGGGATAGCTGAAAGTGGTATATGCTTTATGGTTTGGGGTACTAAGTAATCTGAAATTCTCTTCTACCATTGAGTGAGGTTCCCAGAGTGTTCTAAGTTCGCTAAATGCTTGGCGTGCGATCTTTTTAAATGATGTTTTATACTCCCTATTTAGGTATATATCCGTAGGTACGATGAGTATTGGGAAGCTACCAGCAAAGCGCATCATAGCTCCAAAGTATTCACCCCCGAGGTACTTGTGTGCTGCTTGTAGGGTTTGGTATCCGAATTTATATATATCGGGATAGTGGTGTAAATATGATCCTGCAATCCAGCGGTCAAGGTGTTTGATAGTGTCTTGTCCCGCAGCCATCATAGCTCTATACTCTACTGTAAATTCAGGTTGAACACCCCTACCAAATTCAGCAAATTGTGTCTCGGCTATCGTCGCATCGCCCTCAAGCAACCATCTCGGGGTAGCAAATAACCCTACGGAGTATCCAGCCTCGCCTAGCAGCCACGTTGCAACCCTTGTTAAACCGTGGTTTAGCGATGATATTTGTGCTACGTGCCTAGATTCGTGGACTGGGAGTTGCTTACTCCAGCTCAGTGCATAGATATCATTTGGAGCCGTGGTTACTAACTCCTCACGCTTGGGTGCCCATACTACATAGCCATTAGATAGTGTATTTTGTGTGCGGAGTATTATCGGTACTTTGTCTATTTTATCATCTAGCGAGTAGTTTATATAGGGATAGATAGAGTCCAGTAAAACACTCAGCCCACTAGCTTTAGTGTAGTATCCCTCGGGATAGACAATTTTGTAGTTCGAGGAATTGATTTGGTTCCACTTAGTTGATGCTCTACCCCTCCCCGTATTGTGGAATTGTGCGGCGGAATTAGCAACAGAAATTGCAAGGAGTGAGATTACTATAAGATGTCGAAGAAGTCTCATTACTATATCTTTCTAGCTCCATATCCCATAGTGTTTAGTAGCTCTACGACTCTATCTCTAAAATCTCCTTGAATGATTATCTCGCCATCCTTCACCGAGCCTCCCACGCCACACTTTCCCTTGAGTGTCTTGCCAAGGACCTCTAATTCCGATGCAGGTCCTTTGAAGTCAGCAACTAAAGTAACTTTTTTACCACCACGGTTTCGTTTGTCAAGTGCAACACGTAGTCTCTGTTTGCTCTTCTCAATACTTGGATGCTCTTGCTGCTCTTCTCTTTGATACTCAAAATCAGTATTAGTGGAGTAAACCACACCTAGTCTATCTTTCCAGTCGCTCATATATTATTGGATATTAGGTAGTTTAGGAACTATCATAGCAGATTTATTATTTTGCTATTCTTTGATATTTTATTACCGTAGTATTACGGTTTGTCTCTTTGGTACTAATGCTTTTATTATTTACAATATTTGCAATATCTTTAGTACTGGCAACCCTATATCTACCGTCTTTATCCTTATAGTATAGCTTCTCAGAATTGCCAAATATATCTCTATCACTTGCCTTAGTGTATCCTTTCTCTCTGGACCAAGTATATAGATTGTAATTTCCGCTTTGCGAGACTTTGTTTGTTGGATTTGGAGCAGTTGATTTACTCTTGACCTCAACGTATGGAATACCATAGATATAACCATCTAGGTAGTCTCGCTGTAAAGGTTTTAAGGTGTAGTGAATAAGTTTTCGATTGTCATTGGCTGGTCGGCCCTGTATAATATTTAGTTCTACTGTATTGTGAACATATCGTGTGGCATCTATACTAAATGTCACATAGAAGTGGTCAATATAGTAGTTTGCCTTTAGGTATGCTCTAACTACGCTGGCAAGGGTAGAGATATGGTTAATTGCTATTGGGTTATCGACCTCCTGAGGCGATATAAAGCCAACTATCTCGAAGTATGCCCTACCCATTAGTACTTCATCTCGCTTAGTTTTCATCTGATTATCCAGCCATCTAAGCGACTGACTATTATCCATATAGTTCTTGTGTAGTATGTCGCTATTTCCCTTAAAGTATATCAGTGTGCTGTTACTATTGAGACTTTGTCCAACTGCGCCAAAACAAGTTATAACAAAGGCTACTGCAACTATAATTTTTTTGAACATTAATTCTGTATATTTAGTTAAGAATATACCACAAAAGTAATAATATTTTAAGAAATATAACTCACTTATAAGCCATTTTTATCTCAATATTCTAAATCTTTATTAACTTTGTGCACACCTTACAATTTTCAATCTAATAATATGGAGTATATTGGTTATAGCAATCACGCCACGATATATATCGTGGTTCTTATATTATTGATAGTTCTTTCCGCTATTATATCTATGGGTGAGAATGCGTTACGCTCGCTCTCAAAAGCGCATATTGAGGAATTAGAGAGTAGTAGTGCGAGGGGTTCTAGAGGAGCTATTCTAAAGCTCAATCGAGATAGCGACCGCTTGGCATACGTAATACTTTTGGCATCGAATTTAGTGAATATTGCTATAATTATCTGTGCCAGTAGCTTGATTAATACACTGTTGATGTTCGGTGATTTTTTGTATGGAATTATCTTTCAGATATTGGTCATTAGCATACTACTGTTGATATTAGTGGTTTATATTCCTAGGTCTTTCTCAACGGTGCGACCATTAATCTCAGCACGCTTTGCCGCCCCACTCCTTCTAGTTTTAATGCGATTGCTATGGCCTATCACCTCGCTGTTGATGAAGTTTGGGGGTAGAATAGCGGTGCCGAATCTGAGTCAGCCTCAGAGTGTGAGCATAGAGCAGTTGCAGTCAGTAATTGAGGTTGCCGAGGATGATAGTGGCGAGGATAAGAAGTTACTTAGTGGTATTGTCGGTTTTATAGGCCGAGAGGTCAGCGCAATTATGCGCCCAAGGGTAGATGTGGTTGCTATTGAACTCAAGGCGAGCTTTAGTGAGGTTATCTCCACGATTCAACAGTGTAACCACTCTCGTATCCCAGTCTATGGCGAGAGTTTTGATAATATCGAGGGTATGTTATTTGTCAAGGATTTACTACCGTATGTCGATGAGCAGGATAACTTTGAGTGGCATAGATTGCTCCGCAAGGCTTATATAGTGCCACAGAGTAAGAAGATTAATGACCTGTTGGAGGATTTTCAATCTAAGCGTCAACACTTTGCCGTTGTAGTTGATGAGTATGGTGGTACACTAGGTATTGTTACCCTTGAGGATATTTTAGAGGAGATAGTAGGAGAGATCTCCGATGAAACCGACACTACGGCTAAATTCTACAAGGAGATAGCTCCAGGTACCTATCTCTTTGACGGCAGTACACACCTTACAGACTTTGCAGAGGTGCTCTACATAGATAGAGCTGAAATGGAGCAGTATAGTGGCAATGCAGATACACTTGCGGGTCTTATGATGGAGCTACGGGGTGAGTTCTTTAAGGAGGGTGAGTCAGTTAAATTTCAGAACTATATACTACTCTCTAGCGAGGTGGAGCGATATAGGATAACTAAGGTACTTGTTACACGAGATGATACGGATATATAGAGTAGATAGTGAGGTAGATAGTCATATATTTGGAGATAGTGTAGCCGAGGAGCTGTTTGGGACAACTATTCAGCGACTATCCAACGGTAGACCAGTACTTAGAGGTGGAGCGCCACATATCTCAATATCTCACACTAAGGGCTATTGGGCTATTCAAAGCTCTCAGAGCCAGTGTGGGCTTGATATTGAGTTGCACACACGGCGTTCCGAGCATATAGCTCAAAAGTTTGCCTCACACCAAGAAATTGAGCTATGTAGCAAGGTCTTTCCATTAAATCCGACGCTACTTATTTGGTGTGCCAAGGAGGCACTATTTAAGTGGTTAATCGAGGATGGAATTGATTTTCGTAAGGACCTGAGCATAGTTGGAGCAACTCCTACAACTCTACGGGCTGTGGCACTTAAATATGAGGTAGAGTTAGGTTGGTATCTCGAAGGTGAACTATTAATTGTACATATATTATGATAAGGACAAAGATTCAGATACGTTGGAGCGATATAGATCAACTAGGACACGTATATAACGGTCAATACCAACACTTCTACGACATAGGAAAGAGTGATTATTTTGAGCAGGTATTAGCTCTAGGTCATAATTGGGCAGAGAGTGGTGAGGGTTTTTTGACTGTCAGAACCCTTAATAACTACTATGCACCAGTAGAGATGCACGAGGATATTGAGGTGCATACAACTGTTAGTCGTATTGGCACAAAGAGCTTTGATATGGAGCAGGTGATTGTAAACTCTCATACGGGCGAGAAGAAGAGCGATTCTCACTCTGTGATTGTGTGCTATAATCCACTTACAAAGAGCACGTACCCTATTACCGATAGAGCACGTGCAATTCTAACAGAGGAGTTATCCTTACTCAAATAAGAGTTCTACTACTCGTACTCCTTTTAACTCTCAGAAATTATATCAGAGTATTATTGACTGTCATAGTAAGTGCACTTTGTGAAAGTGTGCCTATTAGCACTCTGTAATCCATTACCAATCAATTTTCCTTGAACTATTCTCTAGGTATAGGTTCGCTTTAGAGAAGTGTGCCGAGCCAAACCAACCTCTATGTGCAGAGAGTGGTGAGGGGTGCACGGAGGTGAGAATTAGATTTTTAGAGCTATCCACGTACTGTGCCTTCTTTTGAGCATAGCCACCCCATAGCATATAGACAATACCTGAGTAGTTATCGCTGAGTGATTTAATAGTTGCGTCGGTGAACTCTTCCCAGCCTTGTCGAGCGTGTGAAGCAGCACTATGTGCCTTTACCGTTAGTACGGAGTTGAGAAGGAGTACACCTTGCTTTGCCCACCGTTCCAAATTACCGTTGCTAAGGTCAATCTCGTACCCGCAATTTGCAACCTCTTTGAGTATGTTGCGTAGCGAAGGCGGTAGTTTAGTGCCGCTTGACACAGCAAATGAAAGCCCGATGGCTTGCCCTATGTCGTGGTATGGATCCTGCCCAACTATTACTACACGGACTTGCTCAGGAGGGCATAGTTCATAGGCTCTAAAAATAAGGTGCTGAGATGGAAATACATCAGAATTACTATAAGCATCCGCAATAAATTTACTGAGCGAATCGAAGTAAGGCTTAGTTATTTCCTGCGCTAGTAATTTCTTCCAGCAATGTGGTATCAAATCTGCTAGGTTCATAATAAATTATAGTGATTAGATATTAAATTATATTTAAAAAATAGTACCTTTGCGCAAAAGGTAATAAACTACAAATATAATGAAAAGTATTTCGATAGACGCTTCAAAGTGTACGATATGTCATAAATGTATAAGGGTATGCCCAGCGGAGATCTTTATTCAGGCTCCTAAGGGTATTAGCCCTAAAGTTCATCGAATTGAGAGTTGTATTCAGTGCGCTCACTGTGTGGATGTCTGTGAGGATAGAGCGGTAGTACACGAAGGTTTTATGGATGTGGATATAAGAGCGGTAGACTACTCAATATGTCCTGAGCCAAAGGAGTTACTCGAACTCTTGCGTTCAAGAAGATCAAATCGAGCACTCAGTACAAAGGCTGTACCAGAGGCATCGCTAAGGTTAATTGTGGAGGCAGCAAATCTTGCCCCAACAGCATCAAATTTACAAAGAGTAAGTTACACAGTGCTTACCTCAAAGGAGGATCTACAAGTGGTAAAGGACTTTACCGTAGACTACTACCGTTCACTACTTGTCAAGTTACGTAATCCACTCTTAAGACCTATACTTAAACGAATGATGGGTAAGTTGTATAGTCGTTATGCTTGCTCATTTAGTAGAATGATTGAGTCGCACGAATCAGGCGGAGACCCGATACTAAGGGGTGCAACCTCGTTGATATTAATTCACACTCCCAAGGGCGAGAGATTTGCAACAGAGGATTGTAATCTAGCGTATCAGAACGGTTCATTGATGGCTGAAAGTCTAGGTGTGTCACAGATTTACACTGGTTTTGTGCTAACAGCTCTAAAGCAAAGAGCAGGTAAACTCGAAGCTGCCTTAGGAATTAACGGTAGGATCGCAGCAGGTATGGCATTAGGCATACCGCAGTTTAAGTACGCAAACTACACCAATAGAGGGGAATTAAAGTTAGATTTTAGGAGATGAGAAAATTTTTAGTTGTAGCATCAGCACTACTGCTTACACTTAGCGGTTGTGCACAGAGTCAGATAAGTGATAATGAGTTGCGTGATAAGATAGGTCAATTGCTAGTAGTGGGCTTTGTTGGAACGCAGCCCAATGAGTATATAATTGAGGCTATCGAAGAGTATAGGGTTGGAGGGGTTATACTCTTCGATGTCAATCTATCCGATAGGTTAGAGAGTGGTGGCTATGGACCACGCAATATCGAGAGCCCGAGCCAAATCATAGCACTCAATCAAAGTATTCAGCAGATAGGTAGAGATGCAGGGCTTCCAAAACTTTTTATTGCAATAGATCAAGAGGGTGGTAGGGTTAATCGCCTCAAGGCAAAGTATGGTTTTAGGGAGAGTGTAAGTGCGTGGAGGCTTGGGCAATCACATAGTATTAGCAATACACTTCAAGAATCACAAGCAACAGCAGCGGCACTTGTTGAACTGGGTATAAATATTAATTTCACCCCAAGTGTGGATCTTGCTATTAACCCTCAAAATCCGATTATTGCTAAGGTTGAAAGGGCTTTTAGCAATAATAAAGACAGCGTTCTTAAACACTCTCAAGAGTGGGTAAATGGGCATCGTGAGCATAGCATCATTACATCCTTAAAGCACTTTCCGGGACACGGTAGCTCGATAGAGGATAGCCATCACGGTCTAGTTGATATAACAAATACTTGGAGTAAGGATGAGTTGTACCCCTATGCTGAGTTAATCTCGGATGGTTATAACGATATAGTTATGGTAGGGCATCTATTTAATTCAAATATAGATAGTGAATACCCATCCTCACTTTCGAGTAAGACACTAGATATTCTAAGGGTTGATATGGGCTATGATGGAGTTATTGCCACTGATGATATGAATATGGGAGCCATAGTCAATGAATATTCACTAGAGCGTGCTCTTTCACTTGCCTTGAACGCAGGAGTTGATATGATTGTTATGGGCAATAACGCAAAGATTTTTGAAGAGGATTTAGTAGAACGTACATCGAATATTATCTTCAGACTAGTTCGTAGTGGCGAAGTCTCTGAAGCTAGACTAGAGGAGGCGTATAACAGAGTTATGAAGTTAAAGAGTAGAATTTTATAGTTAAACTAACAAAGAGAAAATATGAAGAGACTGATTACACTTTTAATTATGATGTTCTTTATAGCTCTATCTTGTACAAAGTTGGAGGACTTAAGTCAGGATGTGGAGATAAAGAGCTTTGAGATTACATCATCATCACCTAGCGAGATTATACTAGGTGAACCATCAATTACAATGGATACGGTGTATATTCCAATCGAGTATGGAAAGTATGAATTTCCACTGACCATCTATGCCGATATAGAGACAACTCTGGGCAATGAGATGATTCAAGGGATTAATATCGGCTCGCCTATTATCTTTGATAATATAGACAGTAGAGTTGATTTTGTGATAACCTCGGAGAGTGGTTACTCTCGAAAGTACACACTTAAACCTGAGGCAAGCTCACTCAATGAGGATGTGATGCTATTTGATGAGATTTCAATATCAGAGGCAGATACAATATTTACGCAAATGTTGCCAACGGGTGATAGTACGTATAATATAGTGGTATTCGATGGAGAGTTTCCAATGACACTCACCCCAACGTTAGAGGTTGCACCAAAATCTACTATTACTCGCTATGCAGTGGTTCAGGGTTCTACCATAGGAGAGTTTGAGGAATATAGTAACTCTAAGAGCCAATTCACGTATAGTGATAGTGACACAAGATATATTGTTGAGGTTGAGGCAGAGAGTGGTAAGACTCAAGAGTGGACTATCGGGGTTGAGTCAATTCAGGTACTGCCAGTAGCTCCAACCACAGAGATAAACTATAAGGAGTTAACGGCACGTGCTTCCACACCTAATCTTAGTGTTAGTAGAACAGATATAGATGTCGACCGTGGTATTGTAAGTATACTTGTGGATACCACTGAAATGGCAAATCAGAACTATTTCCCAATAGAGGTTGATGTTATGGTTCCAGCCAACGAACTCAACACTCTTGTGGGAGTCAATGATAATATGTTTAGTCATAGTTATAGTTCGTGGAGCGATACGGTGAGCTATGTGGTCTTTGATGTTGCTGGACGTGCTGCCTCTAGGTGGAGATTTGCAGTTGAGCCTTATGCCGAAGAGAAGCAATATACAATCGAAAAAGTTACAATTACTAAATTTACGACAGGTGAGTACATTGGTAGAGAGAATCTAGTCTCTTCGAGCCTGCCACCAGCAATCAATCAAGAGATACGTGAGGTGACTATTTTCTATACGAGTTATTTCGTACCAACCCTTCCAATGGCAGCAAATTGGGATGCAACATTTGAGTGCTCAATAGAGAGTACTGACGGCTCAACAGCCACCCCAACGACATTTGTATGGGAGTCAAAGAAAGGTGAAGGATTATTTGGTACAACCAATGCCGATAATATTCACGCTGAGGTTAAGAGCGTCAAGACACTAACGCTAACCCTTCCTGATGGTTCAACTCAGAGTTGGGGAGTGAGGTTAGCTCCAGAGAACCTAGAGGCTAGTTCGCTGAGTAAGATTCAGAGCATTGATATTTTAGGTGCAACACCTAACTACACTACATTTAGCGAACCAGATGTGGTTATCTCAGATGCAGATAGTACCATACAGTTCAATCTAGGAAGTCGTTATAAATTCCCACTTACCATCGAAGCAGACTTTACTGTCTCGACAAATGCAACTATAAGCATACCGCAAGGACTCTACTTTGAAAATGAGGACTCAGAGGTGGAGATAATTGTAACCTCACACGACACTACATCAACTACAAAGTATACGGCAAGGCTAACAGTGCCTGAGGTTATAGAGTCATCGGATATTACCTCAATAACATTTGGAGATATACCGCAGGGTGTTTCGCTGATTGACTCTAGTATTGATTCCGAGAACTCAACAATGGTGTTAAAGATAGAGTGCGATAACTCGAAATTCCCACTAACACTGCCAATAACCGATTATATGCTCTCGGATGGGGCAGTATTAGTAGAGCCATTGGAGTCAGTGACATTTGGCAGCCCGATAGATATACCAGTGATACTCGTACAGTCACCTAGTCAGACTAGACGTAAGTGGTACTTTAGAATTGAATACTACCAACAGATTGAAAATTCAGATCTAAATCACTGGTCAGGGGATTATATTGATGAGCCGTGGGCATCAGCAAATATGGAGACTTTAGTAACTGTTATTAATACGGTTCCTGTTATGGGTGTTAGTGGTCAGAGTGGTGATTATGCAGCACAGATGGTTACAGGTTCAACCTTTGATAAGTTGGCAAGTGGAACGCTATTTACAGGTTGGTTCGATTCTAAGAATGCCGCTAGTTCTGGTCTTTCCGACCCAACGGTTCTTACGTGGTTTGGTGTACCATTCTCGCCAAGTGTCGAGATTAAGGGAATTAAGTTTGATATAAGCTACTCGTCGGCAGAATCGGCTGAGGATTGGGGTTCAGCTTCTGTTGAACTGATTAATTGGAATGGAGCGGGAGTGTATGAGTACCACGGCAGTAGACCAATAAACGATGATCCTAAAGACGGGGTAGAACTTCACCCTAATAATACAGCTGTGTCAGTCTCACGCAGTTCAATTATTGTAGGTAATAATGAGGGTAGTACTACCTATGGTGACCCTGTTGACCTAGTACTCCCAAGGGGAGAGTGGAGAGAAGAGGTAGTTATACCGATTAATGGTGATGTTAGCTATACTCATATAGCCATTACATTTGCATCGTCCGCATACGGCGACTACTTTATCGGTCAGCGAGGCAGCACAATGCGAATAGATAATATCGAGATAGTGTATTAACGTAAAAAGGAGTAATGAATATGAAAAAGATACTATTTATAATTTTAAGTGTGGCAACTATCGCAAGTAGTTCGGCACAGCAGAAGAGTTCTCCGATAAGATTTGGTGTACACCTAGGTATTGACCTAGGTGCTGCAATTCCTTGGCCAGTGTCTGATGCCATAGGTGAGGGAGATAAGATGTCGGTGGTGCCAAATGTAAGCCCGGGTATTGGGGTTTGGTTCGGTTATAGATTTGATGATAGGTGGTCAGTCAATATAGAGGCGACCTATAAGACAGTAGGTATGGATGCAACTATTATAAGTCTTACAAAGGGTCAAAGATTTAGCCAAGATGGCGAAAAGGTGCTATTTAGAGGTAAGGCAACAACCTCAATGTTATTCACTATGTTGGAGGTACCGCTATATGCAAGGTTTAAGATTAATCCTAACAATGCAGTAGTACTGGGAGGTTACTTCTCATATCTGGTTTCCGGGAAGTTTGAGGCACGAGCAATTCAAGGTACGGTGGTTAATGCCTCTACCCCCGATGCACTCCCATCGCCAGTTGTCGAAGGTGACTTGCCTGTTCAATACTTTAATAGTAACCTAGATACCTTTGACATCGGTTGGACTGTTGGATATGAGCGCAAAATTTCTAATCGAATAAATGCCTCAGCACGCTTCACAATGGGACTTAAAGATATCTTTAAACCGAATGAAAATTACCTTGATTACGGTATGGTGCATATGAGGGGCACCATATCGGTAGG
This sequence comes from uncultured Rikenellaceae bacterium, assembly GCA_964371395.1. Classification (GTDB taxonomy): domain Bacteria; phylum Bacteroidota; class Bacteroidia; order Bacteroidales; family Rikenellaceae; genus Mucinivorans. The sequence continues at coordinate 22,460 of CAYJLU010000015.1, forward strand.
ATATAGAATATTCTAGTGAAGTGAAAGATATTCAGAGCTATATTGTACCACTAGACCGTACAATTGAACTTCCAGAGCTACTAAACACACCGTTTAGTAGCTCTGTGCCTATGGTAATTAACCACGTAAGCCAAGAACTTAGAGCACGAATTGCACAGTTAGGGAAGTACCAAGAGGAATTGGCTCTAGGGAAGATGTTTGGGGTAATGGTGATCGAGGATCAGTGTGGTAGGGTAGGGTATATATCTGCTTTTTCGGGTACTTTGGGTGCGGAGCTGAATGTGGATGGCTTTGTTCCACCCATATTCGATTATAGTGACCCAAGTGGATATTATATGGAAGAGGAAGGCAAAATTTCGGCTATCAATAAGAAAATAGAGGATATAGAGAACTCTTCGGAGTATCTTAAATTTACAGAGAACTTAGACAGTGTGCTTAAGCAAGCCGAAATGGAGATCGAGGCAAGCCGTAGAGAGTATAAAGAGGCAAAGCGTCTAAGAGCACTTGAACGTGATAGTGCAGAGTTTTCTATTCAACGAATGGGAGTACTCTCAGCACTGAGTCAGAGACAGAAGGGTGATCTAAAACGTCTTATTAACCTCTGGAATATTGAGATAGAGAGTGCAAGATCTCAACTTTCGCATCTTCGAGGGGTTATTGAAGAGTTAAAGGTGGAGCGTAGGCTACGTTCAACTACTTTGCATAGTTGGTTGTTTGCTAATTTTAGGGTGTTAAATGGGAGGGGTCAGAGTAAGTCACTTCAAGAAATTTTTGTCGATACTGCACTAAAAACTCCACCATCTGGTTCGGGTGAGTGTGCAGCACCAAAATTATTAAACTTCGCTCTAAGGTATGGATTAAGACCTATTGCCATAGGCGAGTTCTGGTGGGGAGCATCCCCTAAGGGAATAGTGCGCCACGACGGGCACTTCTATGAGGCGTGTAGAGGTAAATGTGTGCCAATTCTAGGGTATATGCTAGATGGAGTAGAGGTCGAGGGAGTACCATTAGTTGAGCTATCAAATAGTGTTGAGGTACCAGTAATCTATGAGGATGACTATATATTGGTTGCCAATAAGCCCTCGGGACTGCTGACCGTTCCGGGAAGAGGTTCGTCACCCTCATTACTCTCAATACTAAAACAGAGAAATCCTAGTCTAATGGTCGTGCATAGATTGGATATGGATACCTCTGGGGTTATAGTTTTGGCTAAGGATTTGGAGAGTTATAAGTCACTTCAACGTGGTTTTCTCGGACGTACTACCTCTAAGGTGTATACAGCTATACTTGATGGAGAATTAGAGGATGATTGCGGTGAGATTACTCTACCTATCATAGCCGATATACTCGATCGTCCTCGTCAGATGGTCGATTATCAGTTGGGTAAGCCATCTCTTACTCGTTTTAGGGTAATTGAGCGAGTTGATGGTAAAACAAGGGTGCATTTTTTTCCGATAACGGGTCGTACGCATCAATTAAGGCTTCACTCAGCTCACAGTGCAGGACTTGCCACTCCAATAGTAGGTGATAGGCTTTATGGTAGGGTTTCAGATAGGTTATATTTACACGCTACTACCCTTAGTTTTAATCATCCTCATAGTGGCGATAGAGTAGAGTTTACTGCAGTTCCACCATTTTAAGAAAGTGCTATTGGGCATTTGGATTTGTGCTAGAGTAATAAAAAAAAGGAGTGAGCCTGCAAGGCGAACCAGTCCAATCAAAAATCAAAATGGTTGG
>CAYJLU010000016.1:0-10896 GCA_964371395.1 uncultured Rikenellaceae bacterium
GACTGAAGAGTCATTGGAGTTATCTTTAAAATATCGCCGCCTTGCAACGGTCTCCTAAAGTAAGAAAAATGTGCGTACTGCACACTATCATTGATAATGCACAATACGCACTTAGGGTAGGGGGTTATGGTTGGTGTCGTGGAAAGCTATCTCTGAACAATATTGAAGAGTAGCTCAGGAGTTTCGACCTCCTCGGGTTTAACTGTTGTAATAAATTTCTTACCCTCGGGGCTGAGGGTGAAGTACATTTGTCTCTTGTCGTTCTTTCCGGGAATACGTCTAACATAGCCCTTACGCTCGATAGATGCAATAACCTTTGATGTGTTCGAGGGGGTAAGACCTAGTATCTCACTAATCTCTCCAGAGGTAAGTCTGTTATGGTCTACGAGTAGGCAAAGAGCCATTCCTTCGTTGAGACAGATGCCATAGTAGCGCTCAAATGAGTGTTCAAAGTTAATAACAGCCCTTTGAATATCACGGATTTTAGTTAGCCTTTCCATAGTAGTATTTATACTTAAAGATTAATAAATGCACACAATGCAATCACTTCAAATTTTCACAACATTTTTTGTACAAAAAAATCATCGTAAAAATGCCTAACTCTCCATAAAAGCATAGCTAGGTCTTTGCTTACTGTGGCTACCTGAGTTCGGTACAACAGTCTCATCACTGTACGCTATTTTGTAGTAATTCTGCTCGATACATCTAACGGTCCTAATAACTATAAAATAGAGAATTGCCAAAGAGCTATAAATTTAACCTACTTACTCGTTGTAGTCGCCTTACAAAAAATATTTGGTCAATATTCAAAAGTTGTACTTTCGTTTTGTTCTATGGTTCAAAGATAGTGTTATTTTTCATAATATCATCATTATTATATATATTTTTTTCGTTATTTTGTTTTCTTTCGGAGACTTATTCCATTAGCCATTTGTGATATTCTCTTTTACATATCTTTTAAGGATTGTTGCAAGGCGGCAAAAAATAGTTAACTTTGTGACTTACTTAAGTAAATTGATGCAAAAATAGATGAACAACAGAATAGAACTAAATTTAACACCTAAGGAGGCGGCAGAACGTATAGCAGAGCTAAAGGATTGTGAGAGATTAGTGCGTCGCTCGATTGATGCTCGTAGGCGTGGGAATATTAGAGTGCTTTTAACCATTGACACTAACGTTCAGGAGCAGGAGGAGCCTAGTGGGTTTACCCCTAGGGATGTATCGCAGGCACAGAGTATAGTAGTGGTAGGTGCTGGACCTGCAGGCCTATTTGCATCGCTTGAACTTATCGAGAGGGGTTTTAGACCAATCCTACTGGAGCGAGGCAAGGACGTAAGTGAAAGGAAGCGAGATGTAGCTGCTATTAATCGTGGAGCGGGAGTTGATATTGATTCAAACTATTGTTTTGGCGAAGGGGGTGCAGGTACATTCTCGGATGGTAAGCTCTACACTCGTAGTCGTAAGCGTGGCGATAATAGTAGAATTGTTCAGATTCTACATTCACACGGAGCTTCATCCACAATTCTCTACGAGGCTCATCCACACATTGGCACTGATAAACTCCCAACAGTAATTGCAAACATTCGAAAAAGTATCATTGAGTGTGGAGGTGAAGTACGCTTCAATTCACGAGTTGTTGACCTTAATATTAATGGGGATAGACTTAAGGGAGTAAGGCTTCTCTCTGGGGAAGTTATACAGAGTGAGGCGGTGATACTCGCTACGGGACACTCAGCTAGAGACACCTATGAAATGCTCCACGGTAAGGGAGTGAGGCTAGAGGCTAAAAACTTTGCCGTTGGAGTACGTGTTGAGCACAAACAATCGCTAATTGACACAATACAGTATAAGGGTGACAGGGGGGAATATCTACCAGCTGCTGCATACTCATTGGTTACACAGGCACGTGGACGGGGAGTTTACAGCTTCTGTATGTGCCCGGGAGGCTTTATAGTACCTGCGGCAACTGATCGTGGAGAGTGCGTTGTAAATGGAATGTCGCCATCGGGTCGTAATAATGTATATGCTAACTCAGGTATTGTGACAGAGGTTAGAACGGAGGATATTGAGGACTACACCAAGCACTTCGGAGTGATGGGAGGACTGCAATTTCAGGCGCAGCTAGAGAGGATGGCATATACTCAGGCAGGGGCAAGCGGCAATCTGGCACCCGCACAGAGGTTAGATGATTTTGTGGCAGGAAGAAGCTCTAAGTCACTCATCGACACGTCGTATCATCCCGGTATTGTCCCAAGTGATATGCACCACTGGCTACCTCGATTTGTTGGAGATTCACTACGTGAGGGGTTTAAAGCCTTTAATAATAAGATGCAGGGGTTTGTGAATTCTGAGGCTCAGGTGATTGGAGTAGAGAGTAGAACAAGTTCGCCTGTGAGGATTCCAAGGGGCAAAGAGAGCTTTATGCACGAGGGTATTCGGGGGTTATTTCCTGCTGGCGAAGGTGCGGGATATGCTGGTGGTATCCTTTCCTCGGCAATTGACGGTATGAGGGTTGCTCAAGGGGTTGCAAACTTCTTAATGTAGCATCGTGGCTGTCAAAATAAACATACCATCCTCAAAGAGTTATGCGCAGCGAGCAATTGTGGCTGCACTACTTGCAGACTCTCGTTCTGTTATCGAAGGAGTGGATGTAGGTGGTGATATACAATCGGCGGTAGATGTTGCACGCTGGCTAGGTGCTAATGTGCAGATTGAGGGTCGACGTATTATCATTGATGGTATAGGAGGGTTACGAGGTGGAGTTATCAATGTTGGAGAGTCGGGATTACTTGCACGCATCTTCTCGATGTTGGGTGCTGTATCTGAGCAGGGCGTGAGAGTTCAGGGGCAAGATACTCTACTTAAACGTCCTATGAGTTCGACGCTTAAGGCTTTAGATGCCCTAGGGGCGAGCTATAATATTGTAGATAATAGGTTGCCGCTCACTATTGAACCCTTAAGGGTAGAGGTGGAGTCAATAACTATTGATAGTAGCGAAGGCTCACAAACCCTAACGGGGTTACTCTTTGCACTACCGCTAATGCAAAGACCTCCAAAAATTATTGTCAAGAATCTAAAGAGCAAACCATATATTGATATTACTCTAGATGTATTGCGGTGGTTTGGCATTGATTATCATTGTAATGATTATAGGGAGTTTACTCTAATGTCTAATAGAGGATATATCTCGACAAAGGTTGAAATAGAGGCAGATTGGAGTTCGGCAGGGTACTTCTTAGTTGCTGGTTACATATATGGTGTGGATGTAGATATTGTGGAGCTTAATGGCAATTCACTGCAAGGTGATAGGGCTATTGTGGATGCTATTGAGGAGGTAAAGAGAAGTGGTAAGTTGGAGTTCGATGCGACCGATACCCCTGATCTATTCCCTGCACTAGTTGCCCTATGTGCTACCCTACCCTCAGTATCGAGACTACGTGGAATTTGCCGCCTAAGAGATAAGGAGAGTGATAGAGGGGAGGTATTACGTACAGAATTCTTAAAGTTAGGAATAAAAATTGATATAGACTATCCAAATGACACTATGATTGTTCGTGGAGGAACAAGAATCTTACAACAAGAGGTAATTGACCCCTGTGGCGACCATCGTATTGCTATGGCAACGGCGATTATGGGAGTAGACATTAAGTTAATGACACCTGAGGTAGTCGATAAGAGCTTTAGACAATTTTGGCAACAGTGGGATGTATTTAAAGGAGCTTTAGGCGTAGTAGAACTATAAGATTAAATTAGGTAGATTTATGAATAGCTTTGGACATAATTTTAGGGTCACCATTTTTGGTGAATCACACGGCGAGGTAATAGGTGTGACGCTCGACGGAGTAAGTGCTGGAATTTCTCTGTGTACGGAGGATTTTTTACCAGATATTCTACTGCGTAAAGGAGCAACTCAGATTGGTGTTACTCAAAGACAGGAGGATGATATTCCTCATATTGTATCGGGGCTATACTGTAATAAGACAACTGGTGCGCCACTGACTATACTATTTAAGAACGGCGATACGCGCTCTGGGGACTATGACTCACTGAGGTTACACCCGAGACCTTCGCACGCTGATTTTGTTGCTTTGAAGAAGCATCGAGGATTCAGTGACCCTAGAGGTGGAGGTCACTTCTCAGGTAGGATGACCCTCCTGTTGGTAGCGGCTGGTGTGGTGGCGAAGAAGATGCTACCGAGTAATATAGTACTAGAAACTAAAATTGTATCGATTGGCGGGCATATCAATAACCTACAAGAGGTAATTAGCAAAGCTGTGGAGCGAGGTGATAGTGTTGGAGGTATTGTTGAGTGTCGTGTTGACGGATTAGAGGTAGGTATTGGCGAGCCATTCTTTGATTCGGTGGAGTCGATACTCTCTCATATCTTGTTCTCAATCCCTGCGGTACGAGGTGTAGAATTTGGCGATGGTTTCAGGGCTGCCGAGATGTATGGCTCAGAACATAATGATTCAATTATTGATATTAATGGTAAAACTGCAACAAATCACGCTGGAGGGGTGGTAGGTGGCATTACAAATGGTAATCAATTAATTGTACGAGTAGCTATAAAACCTACCGCTAGTATTGCATTGTCGCAAAAAAGTTTTAAATTTGCTGATCCAACTCTATGTTCGGGGAAGATTGAGGAGCTTACCATTATCGGGAGACACGATGCGTGTATTGCACTACGTGCAGCAGTGGTAGTTCAGAATGCAATTGCAATAGGCCTATTAAGTTTAATCAAAACCTAAATTATTATGAGAAACACTATACTCTTCTTTATTCTACTATTTACCTTTGCTGGTGCAAATGCTATTGAAATAGAAATTAAACAAGATACAACTAAGAATCGTGACTATAAACTATGGTTTATGGGACGTATAGACCTCTATGCGTATATGGATTCTCAACGAGGTATCTCTGTGTGCGAGGGATTACAGTATATTACCCCTGCCTCACCAGTAATTAATGATCAGGGCATCTATGTCAATGAGCTTGGAGAGGGTACACTGAATTTTAATATAGCTGCATCTCGCTTTGGTATTGGTGGATCAATGAACCTTAGCAATAGTAGTTCGATAATGGGATATGTAGAGGCGGACTTTCTTGCGCAAACTAGTAGCTCAACTCTAGCATTTCGCCTCAGACACGCATACGCAAAGTACACAAAAGGGCAAAGTTCATTTCTCTTTGGACAAACCACACATCTAGCACTCAACGAGGCATTAGCATCACCAACAGTAACCTTTGGCTCGGGATACCCCTTTAGTGTTCTGGCTAGACCCGTACAATTTAGGTATAGTTATGACTTTGAGGGTTCCTCAGTTGGTATAGATGCCGCAGCGTCTATATTCTGGGGAGCAGAATTTGACTATCAAACCTCCTCGAAAACTCCAGAGTTTGCCTTAAGACTCCGAGTTGGAAATCCTAAGGCTAGTGGACTATCACTTACCGCTGGTATTAAAACCCTAGATCTATCATTAGGCGTTAGCCCTGAAACATCAAAGATGACTTCTCATTACCTAGGCTTTATGGGTAAGTTAATGCTATTTGATGGGTATAGTCTTAGAGGTGGTACGCTCTATGGTGGTGACCTTTCCACACTAGGCACAATGGGGGGTGTTGCGATGAAAGAGGATAAAATAGGATACACGCCTCTTTGGAGTCTGGCTAGTTATTTAGACTTTTCCACAAAGCGTTACGGAGGTATTGAATTCGGTATATTTGCTGGTTATCAGAAAAATTTAGGTACAACTGCACCTATCTCTGAGGTAATATATCGGACCAGAAGCTCATATATAGATGTAGATAGCCAATGGAGAATTGCGCCAAGAGTATGGTACCATATTGATGGTCTATGCTTTGGACTAGAGTATATGTATGCTGAGTCGGCGTGGATGAAAGGTACCAATGAGTATTATAGACCTATGGGAGAGTTACTCACTGGGCATAATCATCGCATTACACTACTAGCCCGTTTCGTATTCTAACTAACGTGCAGTTAGTTCGGCGAAGCAATAGCTATGGCGCACTACCTCACCACTCTCTGTGGAGATGTCAAAGTGCTGAGTAAATGGTGTGCCTAGGGAGTATAAAATTGGATATTTGAACATTGGAGCGTCGAAACAAAAGGTGTGATACTCACCGTTCTCACCATTTATATCAACACCAACAGGCAGTGATTCTATAAAATCCCTATCTATAACCCTACCAATAGCCTCTAGCCCTAAGCCCGAAAGTTCTGTTGTTACTACAACTGTCTTAATTGATGTGGCAAGAAAACTCTCCATCACCTCCTCGGTACTACTACCCCATAGAGGCTCTACCACTTTGATACCCTGCGGTTCAAGGTTCTTCTTGCGGTGCTCTAAGATTTCTTCTAGAAAAATATCTCCAAAGATAAAGTATTCGACACCTTGCCCCTTAAAGTGATTAACAGCTTGAAGCATCAACTCGTTATAGCTCTCCATCGTACCATTTGGTGTTAGTTTTACGGTATATAGAGGTATGCCAATACTAAGGGCTTGTGCTTCGAGTAATTCGAGTGGAATACGGTGCATAGTCGAGTGCTCGGTATGGCTATTAATGGTTGTCAAAAGTGCAATTATTTCGTACTCTTCTGATTCCAAAGCCCTAAGCAGAGCGTGTGCCGAATCCTTACCACCACTCCAATTAAATACGGCTCGTCTTTTAGTTCTCTCTTGCATTGTATATTTTTTTTACAAAAGTATGATATTTTTTGTAAATTTGCTGATATACTAGTCGCATTTTCTTCAAAGTATAATTATCTTCGAAATCCAAACACTCAATTAATTTATGACTAAAGCAGATATTACTACCTTACTGTTGGAAAATCAAGATTTAAAGTATCGTGAGTTTCAAAAAAAATTAATTCCGGGAACTGAAAACATTATCGGGATTCGTATGCCCGTATTACAAAAGCTCGCAAAGCAGATTGCTCGTGGTGATTATCACTCGTTCTTAGAGGATATGTCATTTGAGTACTATGAACAGAGTATGTTGTATGGTTTGGTGCTAGGCTCTATTGGTAAAGACTTCGCCACAGTTTTTCACTACACAAAGAAGTTTGTACCCACTATCACAAACTGGGGGGTCTGTGATTCACTGTGCACAAAACTAAAGGAGGCCAATAAACATCGTGAGGAACTACTCCCATATATTATCGAGTGTTGCCGAGATAATCGAGAGTTTGTTGTCCGCTTTGGTGTTGTAATGCTAATGTGCTACTATATTGATCCGCTACACCTTGATATAATATTTAAGGAGTATAATTCTATTAACACTGAGGCATACTATGTAAGGATGGGTATAGCTTGGTCAGTTTCTTTCTGCTACGTTAGGTATCCCCAGCGCACATTTGAGTATCTACAAAATAATAATCTAGACGATTGGACACATAATAAAGCTATCCAAAAGATAAGAGAATCTCTACGAGTATCAGCGCAGGATAAGGAATTAGTAAATGGATTAAAGCGAAAAACTAAGTGATTTTTCATATATTTTAAGACATTAATTATGAGAAAATTACAAAATTTGACATAATCTCACAAAAATATGTCATAAAATTTCAGTGTGCTTATTCCACTTATTCACCTCAATTTAGTATATTTACTTTTCAAATATTAAAGCAACACTTAATTTTATTATATTTTTAAATAAGACAGATTATGAGAAGAATTTTACTATTAGCCCTACTTGGATTATTTGCACTGGAGGTGCGATCACAAAGCAATGATGAGCAATGCAACTACGTATTCCACTTTGTCAGTGGTGATGATATGCTCTATGCGCCATATAGTAACAATGATGTTACTCTTGATGCAATTATCGAGCAAATCGAGCAGTACAGATCACTAATTGATGAGAGGTATGCGTATATAAGCGTGATGAGCTATGGGACTTCGGGTAATAGCGAGTCAAATGCCGTTATGGTTGCTCACACTCAACGTAATCGAGTGAAGAGTGAACTAATATCAAGAGCAGGCATCACAGAGAAAGCATTTGCCACTGATCGCTACCACAGTGAGGGGTATGGTGATGAGAAACTTCGTAACGTCGTGGTGGTAACATTCCCAACATCTACTGACAGAGTTAGAGAGATACTAGGTGATAACCAAGCCGATAGAATTGAACAGTACTACGATGAAATTAAGGCGAAAGAGAGTTTAGCCGAAGAGGAACTAAAGGCAAGCAGAGAGAGATTTGAAGCTGAGAGACTAGCCAAAGTAGAGGAGTTAGAACGCCGTATAGCTGAACAGGAACAAGCACTCAGAGATGCGCAAGAGGCTAGAGAAAGAGCAGAACAGGAGGCTTTGCGCCTAGCTGAACTTCAAGAGACTGAACAAGAGATTAAACGCTTTAGCGTGAGAACTAACCTTGTACGCATAGCAACCCTAACCGAAGATCTAGGAGTTGAGTGGCGTATATCTGATAACTGGGCTGTGCTAGCACACGGAACCTTTGCAAATTTTAGATGGGATGGACAAAACCGTAGTTATGCAATGTGGCAAGTAAGCCCAGAGGTTCGCTACTACTTCGGTAAAGATCATCAGTGGTACGGTGGTCTAGCATACCAGATAGGAGAGTTTGACTATAAGTTTAACGAGGTGGGCTATCAATCTACAAGCACTTACAACTCCTTTGGTATTGTAGCGGGATACTACCTCCCACTATCACCAACCCTAGGATTTGATTTCGGTATAGGCGTAGGTTATAGTTCGGCCCCACTTGAAAGATACTATGTTGAAAGTAGCTCACGAGTTCACATAGATAGGGTTAACAAAGGTTACTTTGGTTTAAATCAACTAAGTGCAACATTTTGTTGGAAACTTTTTTAAAAAATATTCTAAGAGACTATGAAAAGAGCAATATTTACTCTATGCGCACTAGGATTTCTACTTAGTGCGTGTATAAAGACACCTATTGATAGTACTGCTGACAAGACAAAGGGTTCTGTGGTGATTTCGCCAGAGTGGAATTTACCGACTGGTGAGATAGCACCTCAGGAGTGGTATCTCTATACTGACTACCAGACATTTTATAACTACGGATTATCAGGCACTCAAACTATTTCTCCAGCACAAAGCAAGGAACTATTAATATATAACGACCCTCTTGGCATAGATGTATATGGTGGAGTTGCAAGCCTAGAGGCTGCGGTACGTTCTTCTACAATAGACTATAATCCTGTGCCAGATAACCTATACTATGGTAAATCTACACTTGAGATTAATCCAAATAGTATCCATAACCTAAGCATCTCAACTATGCGTGGTACAGCTAAGCTATACTTTACACTGGACTATGACCTAAGTGCACAAAGCGAGATCTCTAGCGTTAAGGTAGAGTTAAGCGGCATTGCCTCTTCTCGCAATCTATTAACCGATAAACTAAGCGGAGAGGTGACACTAAGCCACTACCCGATAATTAATCCAAGTAATGGACAACTAAAGGTATTTTATAATGTATTGGGAGTTGTTGGCACAAAGCAAGAGCTAGCGATAATGATTACAGAAAAAAATGGTAAATCATATAGCTACATCTCCGATATAACAGCCGAATTGGCGAACTTAAATAGCAATATGAGTGACTTACACTTTGAGAATGGGCTTGTAGTGGAAGGTGACATTATACTGGGAGATTGGAGTATAGATGAGTGGGAGTCAGGCGATGATATTCAATAAAGTTAACATCTCGACAATAATATAGATATGAAAAAGATAATATATACTCTAATTGCACTAGGCACTCTATTAGCCTCGTGTAGCAAAGAAGTTGAGTTGGAACAACTCACCACATCAAATTTCCCTGAGGATGGCATCATTCGTGTTAGTCCACAGATCTCTCAAAGTACTCGTGCTGGTCTAACTATCGAAAATCTTAATGAATTCTGGCTACATATCAATAGCCAGGATGATAATTATGACTACTATGCCTACATTAAAAAAGAGGGGGAAGTGTGGAATAGTTACGATGCGAGTGATAAGAGCACTCCACTTGTAATGCGCTGGATGAGCAGTACGGAGTCTATTGAGGTTACTGCTGCAACCTACGATTTTAATGGTAGCTCGCTTACCTATGAGTTACCAACAGATCAAAGTACTACTCAGGGCATCCAATCAGCAGATTTATTATGGTTCAACAAAGTGATCGATCCAACCTCGGCGGATATTAATATATATGGTGCCATAGAGATTAACTTTGCTCATATTCTCTCAAGGTTACAGATACGATTGAATATTCCTAGCGCATATAGAAACATACCGATAAGTGAAGTAAGTATAACGGGTGTTTCTGATAAACTTACCTTTGACTCAGCGTTTAGTAGTCAGTACACTGTCTCCACTGAGGCTCAAGACTCGCCTATTGTAGCACATCTCACCTCAACAAATACAAAGGACGGTATCGCTGAATTCGAAGCAATTCTGATCCCATCTTCTTACAATAAGTTATATGTAAGTATCGAATATCCCACTCAGTATAATATGTCGGACAAATGGACATCAACTAAAGAGGTTACACTTGAGCGGGCAAAATCTCACGACCTTGAAATTGATGTGGATATAAGTTTTACTCAGATTATCAGTGATGCTGAATTTAGAAAAGAGTTATTCGAGAAATACCCACTATGGGAGGAAGATGGAGTAATAGATTTTATGGAGATTAATGAAGTTACTGATTTATTGATTGATGATGCAGATATTTCTACATTAGATGGCATACATTGCTTTGAGAATTTAAAGACAATCACCATTAAAAAAAGTATAATTGAGGATGTAACTCTTTCGACATTAATCAACGTAGATTCCTTTGCAAAATTAAATTCAATCTCCATTGATGAAAGTGAAATTGAAAATTTAAATTTAACTAACCTTC
>CAYJLU010000016.1:10996-22666 GCA_964371395.1 uncultured Rikenellaceae bacterium
GCTTGAATTAAATTCTAATGGTCTAAAATCTTTAAGACTAACTAATCTAGATAATCTTAGATATCTCGATTGCAGTGAAAATTCCCTGACTGAATTAACCTTAAGTAACCTTCCGAATTTGATAAATCTTCTATGTCAAAATAATGAATTAACTTCTTTAAATTTGAGTTCAGTTGAAAATTTAAATCTACTACACTGCAGCGTAAATAAAATCTCAACGTTAAATCTTAGCAATCTTGACGATCTTGTTGATCTACGCTGCTCAAGAAATTCACTCTCTACATTAGATTTGTCGAACAATACAAAGATTGAAGTGCTTGAATGTTATCAAAATCATTTACAATCACTAGATGTAACAAAGTTAACTGAACTATGTAAGATCCCGGGAACAGACAATTATGAATCTCTATACTTGTCGTGTGGCCTACAAACCTATAAGGAGGGTGGTATAATTTATATGAAACTTTATATTACACAGAGTCAACATAATAATAAAATATTCAGTTTTGATCAAGCATCTAATAAGAACATAAATGTAATAGTATCTAACACATAAAAATCACTGTAATGCATTGATAGAAAGGCTATTCGTGAAAATACAAACCAAGTGAGCGTGTCTAAAAAACATTTTTATACCCACTCATACACAAGCGAGGATGTCTCGAATTCAATCGAAACATCCTCGCTTGATTGTTAGCCCGAGGGGTGTTTTGCTCCATTATCATTAGTAAACCAAAGCGAGCACGTTGCACTGATCTTCGGTAGCAAGAAAAATTTAAATAGAATCTAAAATAATTGAACAATCTCCAAAATTTTTACTATTTTTGTGGATTGATAAAGGCAAATATTTTTTTTGAAACATAAACTATACGATGAGCGAACAAAACAAAGACTATTCAGCCAGTAGCATTCAGGTACTAGAAGGGTTAGAGGCAGTACGTAAACGTCCTGCTATGTATATTGGCGACACTGGAGAGAAGGGACTTCACCACCTTGTTTATGAGGTAGTGGACAACTCTATTGACGAAGCGCTTGCAGGTCACTGTACACATATTGACGTTATTATTAATGAAGACAACTCAATCTCTGTCGAAGATAATGGTCGTGGTATCCCGACTGATTACCACGAAAAAGAGGGTAAATCTGCTCTAGAGGTAGTACTCACCGTACTACACGCAGGGGGAAAATTCGATAAGGATTCATACAAAGTATCTGGTGGTCTTCACGGTGTGGGTGTGTCGTGTGTTAATGCACTATCAATACACCTAGAGGCTGTGGTTAGACGTGGCGGAAAGATTCAGTCAATGAGCTTCAGCAGAGGTGTACCACAAACCGAACTACAAACCATTGGAGAGACAACAGAAACAGGTACAACTGTTACGTTCAAACCTGATGCTGAAATATTTACACAAACAATAGTTTACAGTTATAGCATACTTGCGGCACGCCTACGTGAACTCGCATTCCTAAATAAAGGTATTAATATATCGTTGACCGACCGACGTGATCAAGATGCTGAGAGCGGGGAGTATCGCTCAGAGACATTCTTCTCAACAGATGGACTAAAGGAATTCGTTAAGTATCTTGATGCTACTCGACAAACCATAACCCCTGAACCGATATACTTCGAGGGCGAAAAAGACGGAATACCTGTTGAGGTTGCTATGCAGTATAACAATGAGTACAAGGAGAATGTCTACACCTACGTCAATAATATCAATACTTATGAGGGTGGTACTCACCTTACTGGTTTTAGACGTGGTCTAACCTCAACATTATCGAAATATGCTAAGGAGAGTGGTGCTCTAGATAAACTGAAGTTCGACATCTCATCGGATGACTTCCGTGAGGGCCTAACAGCTATTGTCTCGGTTAAGGTTGCCGAACCGCAATTTGAGGGACAAACCAAAACAAAACTTGGTAACCCAGAGATTCAAGCACCCGTATCACAGGCTGTGTCGCAGGCACTCACTAACTTCTTGGAGGAAAACCCTGCAATAGCTAAAACAATCGTACAAAAGGTTGTACTAGCAGCAACAGCTCGCCACGCAGCTAAAAAAGCTCGTGAAATGGTACAGCGCAAAACGGTACTTAGTGGTTCGGGACTTCCGGGTAAACTCTCCGACTGCTCATCTCGTGATAGAGAGATTACAGAACTATTCCTAGTCGAGGGTGACTCGGCAGGTGGAACAGCCAAACAAGGACGTGACCGTGCATTCCAAGCTATCCTACCTCTTCGTGGTAAGATCCTCAACGTAGAGAAGGCAATGGAACATAAAATTTTCGAGAGTGAAGAAATTAAAAATATCTTTACTGCACTAGGTGTTACAATCGGAACGGAAGAGGATAGTAAGGCCTTAAATCTATCTAAACTACGATATAATAAAACTATTATTATGACCGATGCCGATGTGGACGGAAGCCACATTGCTACACTTATTATGACTTTCTTCTTCCGATATATGAACGATTTAATTACAGGTGGTCACCTCTATATTGCAACTCCTCCTCTATACCTTATTAAAAAAGGTAAGCAGGAGCGTTACTGCTGGAACGAACAGGATCGTGAAAAAGCAATCGAGGAATTTGGCACTAAAGGAGTACATATTCAACGTTATAAAGGTCTCGGTGAGATGAATGCAGAGCAACTATGGGATACTACGATGAACCCAGAGAATCGTGTAGTTCGTCAGGTAACAATAGAAAATGCAGCTGAAGCAGACCATATATTCTCTATGCTAATGGGCGATGAAGTTCCTCCACGTAGGGAATTTATCGAACAGCACGCAAAATACGCTAGAATCGACATTTAAGGAGGGGCGAGATAGAAGAGAGATGGGGGCGAGATAGAAGAGAGATGGGAGAGAGAGAGAGAGAGAGAGAGAACGGAAGAAGAGGGAGAAAGAGAAGAGGATAGAAACCTTCGCCATCTAAATCCTTAAGACAGTTTAGCGCAATTCTAAATAGGGGTTAATTTCCATTAATTTGGGAGTCAACCCCTATCTTTAAAATATGTAATAGGTAACGCATACCAAAAAAATGCGTAGATTTGCAAGAAATTATTTTTTTCAGAAACTATGAAAAACTTCAAAGAAAAATTAACTGACATAAAAGCATTTGCTTTTGATGTAGATGGTGTTTTCACCGACTCAATGCTTACAATTCTACCCGGAGGACAGATTATTAGGCAATTCAACGTAAAGGATGGATTAGCTGTTGTACGTGCTGTAAAGCAAGGCTACCCTATTGCGATAATTTCGGGCGGACGTGGTGAGCAGGTGCGTGAGCGTATGAAAGACCTCGGAGTTGAACACATATACCTTCAGAGTAAGTGTAAATTAGACGACCTTAAAGATTTTATGGCAAAGGTAGGAGTGAGAGCCGAAGAGGTACTATTTGTGGGTGATGACTACCCAGATATTGAGCCAATGCAGAGTGTTGGACTTTCAATTGCACCTCGTGATGCGGCAGATGCTGTGCGTCAAATTGCTAGCTACACCTCACACTTCAATGGTGGGCAAGGAGTGGTAAGGGATACTATCGAGCAAGTCTTAAGAGCCAATGGCAACTGGTTCGAGGTCGAAGATTCGGTTACGCCTCACTAATAATTTTACTTTTGAGCTATGGCGACATTTCTAGGTGATGTATCGAGTTCACTATTAAAGCACTACGCTGAGCAGTTATCATCCATTGACGTGGTATTTGCATCACGTAGAGCTGCTATATATTTTGAGGAGGAATTGTCTAAAATCACAACAATAAAACCTCGCCTATACACCATCGACAAGTGGATTCTGAGTCGCTATACCAAGGCTAAGGAGACTACCTACCCGTCTAAATTTGTACTCATCGCCAAGCTATACACGATCTACTCAAAACACCACAGTAACTCAACACTATCTGAGTTTTACTCATTTGGTTCAATGCTACTATCAGATTTCGATATGATAGATAGGTATATGGTAGACCCTGTGGCAATCTACGGCAACCTATCGGATACTAAGGAATTGGACTTCGATTTATCACTAAGCGATAGCGCACGAGATGCTGCTATTGAGTTTTGGCAATCATTCGATAAAAGCAGTGCAAATAGACAGCAGGAACAAGAATTTCAAGGCGTATGGCGTTCACTACTAAGTATCTATGTTGAGTTCAACAAACTCTTAGAGGATGAGAATATAGCATACTCAGGGAGAGTGTATAGAAAGGTGGCAGAGGCAGCAAAGTGCAGTAACACCACAAAAAGAAAGACTGTATTTGTAGGACTTAATGCGCTTAGTGTCAGCGAAAAAGAGATATTCAAGTCGATGAATAGTTCAGGGGTGGCTGAGTTTATCTGGGATTACGATTCACAGTGGAGTCTGGGCGATGATAACTTTGTGGAGGCAGGCTACTTTATTGAACGTAACATCAAGGAATTCCCCTTGGCACACTACTTCTCAACATCTATTAATGCGCCCAAGGATGTCGCTATTGAGGTGCTGAACACACCATCTGAAGCACTACAAGCGAAGGTTGTAGGGGAGTTGCTCTCAACTAGTGGTGATCTATCGAAATGTGCAGTTATACTAACCGATGAATCAATGCTGCTACCGCTACTCCACTCCATTCCCCCTGAGATAGGGGATATAAATATTTCTATGGGCTATCCGCTAACTATGTCACCTGCAGGAAGGCTCCTTGAGTTATTAATAAACCTACATAGCAGTTATAAAAATGGATACTTTAGGCGTGAGGCGATCGAAGCACTTATGCTCCATCCATATACAATATCGGATTCGATCAACGACTATATAAAATCTAGTGATTCATTTAAGTACTCCTCTGGTGAGCTTACGGAGTTGGACAGTTCGATGGAGTTACTATGGAGTATTGCGCCACTACATAGCTATCTTGTGACTATTTATAGCACACTGCTAAAGAGATTTGAGAGTATTAAGGACAAGCACTTCACAAAGTTGGTTTTAGAGTCACTCTCTACGGTTAGTCAGATATATAAGAGCTGTGGCGAACTACCCAGAGAGTTGTATCTCAAACTTCTACGCCAAGTGACAGCAGATACTCGTGTTGACTTTGAGGGGGTTAGTGGTAGGGGGTTACAGGTACTCGGAATTCTTGAGAGTCGGTCGCTTGACTTCGATAGAGTTATTATGCTATCGCTCAGCGATGATAACTTCCCAAGCTCTCGCCCCGATAATTCATATATACCCTCTGCGCTACTCACGGGTTTTGGTATGCCGACAATTATAGAAAAATCGGCTATCTGGAGTTACTATTTTTACAGATTGCTCCAGCGTTCAAAAGAGGTATCACTACTCTACTGCAATGTAGCAGATGGGCTAACCACCGGTGAGCCAAGTCGCTATATTCTACAATTAGAGTATGGTCAAAGATTTGATGTCAAGTATCGTGATATATCGCTACCTAGGATTAACTCCCTTGATGAAAAATCCATCGAAATTAAGAAGACTCCGCAGATGATAAGTTCACTACAAAATCGAACGTTTTCACCGTCTGCGCTATCAAGCTATATCTCTTGTCCACTGAGATTCTACTTCCGTTATATTGAGGGACTAAAGCCTAGAGATAGTAAAGAACAGAGGATTGACGCACTTGATTTTGGCAATTTAGTCCACCACGCACTAGAGGAACTCTATGGAAATTCTCAGCCCAATGATGCACTTTTAGATAGTATAGAGGGGGTTGTAGACACTTTGCTGGAGAAGAATCTAGCGCATAAACTCGAAGGGCAAGAGATGAACACTCAAATCTCAAGACGTGGAGTCATAGAGATGGTACGTGGAGTTATCAAGAACGACATTAATGACATTACATTGCACTCAATTATTGCTCACGAGCAAAGCTTCTCAATAGAGCTTAACTCTATGAAAGTTGGCGGCAGGGTTGACAGAGTTGACAGGCTCACAGACGGTTCAATTCGCATTGTAGACTATAAGACGGGTAGTGTTGATGTCGACGCTCCGCCTATCGAAGAGATATTTATGCCTCTAAGCCAAGAGGTAAGCTATAATCCGCAGTATAAGAGCTACAAGGAGGTAATGCAAGTACTGATATATAGCTATATAGCATATAAACATCAGCGAGTGGATGTGACACCACAGATATTTTCAGTCAGAGGTATGGTTGGTGGCTTGAGTCGCCCTGCGGATATTACTACGGGAGGGGCTTCACTCTCTCCAATCAATGTGGAACAATACAACGCCATAGAACTAGCTCTCGGGAGTCTACTTAGCGAGATAACATCCAAAGATGTACCATTTAAACAGTGCCGAAATGGAGTATCTTGCACATACTGTGACTATAAACCTATCTGCGGCAATAGAGTTTAACTTCATTTAACCCTAACGGTAAACTATATTACTGTTGCTCTGCGAAATTCTTTCCAAAAAAAACAATAGTTACTGTAAGAAAGTTTTACAACGATCATACATTTGCACTACGCATTTGTGTAAAATTAAAGCACTACGGCGTCTAACTCCAAAATAATTATTATATTTGTAGTAATACCTTAGAGGTATATTGATAATATTTTTAACAATAAAACATAATAATCTAAAAAATGAAAAAAACGTTTATTCTTGCTTTTGCGCTACTCTCAGTTAGTGTTTATGCACAAAAAGGTGACTCTGAGCCTATTGTTGACTATGTCTTTACTGATATTAAGACTGCGCCTGAAACCCCTGTAAAGGATCAGGCGAACAGTGGTACTTGCTGGAGCTTTGCAGGTCTTGGATTTATCGAAAGTGACCTTATGCGTAAGGGTAAGGGAGAGCACGACTTGTCGGAGATGTGGATTGTGCGCAATACCTACCTTGCAAAGGCACTAAAGTACGCTCGTATGCACGGACACTCAAACCTTGGGCAGGGAGGAGCAACCCACGATGTTTTCAACGTTATTGATAAGTATGGTATCGTGCCAGAGGAGGTTTACACTGGTCTACAATACGGTACAGATGAGCATATCCACGGTGAGGTAGACGCGCTTATTATTGGCTATATGGAGAATGTAGTAAAGAACAAGAATCGTACACTATCTGACTCGTGGGTAGACGGGCTAAACGGTATTCTTGATGCATACTTTGGAGAAATACCTGAAGAATTTACATACAAAGGTAAAAAATACACTCCAGAGTCATTTGCAAAAGAGCTTGGAATCAAGGGTTCTGACTACCAATCATACACTTCGTTTACTCACCATCCGTTCGGTTCAGAGTTTGCGATTGAAGTACCTGACAACTGGTCGTGGGATCGCTCGAAAAATGTCGAAATTGACGAGCTTATCAATATCATTGACACCGCTCTAGAGAATGGCCAGAGCGTTCTTTGGGCTTCTGACGTTTCGGAGCCGGGCTTCCAATACAATAGAGGCTTTGCAGTACTTGCAGAAATGGATATAAAGAACCTACAAGACTCTGAAAAGGCTAAGTGGAGTGCACTTAATGATAGAGAACGTCGTTCACAACTTATGCAATTCTCTGCTCCTGTAACCGAAGAAGAAGTTACGCAAGAGAGTCGCCAAATAGAGTTCGATAACTATCAAACCACTGACGATCACGGTATGGTTATCACTGGTATTGCAAAGGATCAATTCGGTAATAAATTCTACCGTGTAAAGAATTCGTGGAATACAGACAACGTATATGATGGATACTTCTATGTATCAGAGCCATTTGTAAGGGCTAAGACAATGAACATTGTCGTTAACAAATAGCTGAAAACGTGTATGTAGACCCTGAGATAAAATTTTCAGGGTTTGGATACAAAACAACTAAAAAATCTTTCGAATCAGCAAGTGGGTTGCAACCTACTTGCTGATTTTGCTTTATATTCATTGATAGCCTATTTTATAGGACGGGGAAGTAAAAGTGATAAAAGAAAGTGGGCAGATAGGTCTCTCTTTATAGAGAAATCTATCTGCCCACTTAATCTTTTTAGTAAAACTCTCGAAATTTAGATATTTTGCCACGCTATGACTCTTGATAGCTGCGCAAAGAGAGAACTATTAGAATAGCTAGTAAGCTTCTACATTTACCGTAGTTCCTCCCAAAATATTTAAACCTCTACTCTACCCCTACTTGTGCTACTTAGTACAAGCAACTGAGATTTGGCTAAATAGTGCATCCACCTTATCGATAAGTTCCGCACGGATAGCTGCATAATGTTTACGTACAAGTTTAGCATTGTGCTTTTCAGCAGGGTGATTTGCACGGTGAGTAAGTGAATTATACATCTCAACAGCCTCTTCTATTACCTTAGATAGTGGTTCGATAGCCTCTTCACCTTGAAAGTATAGAGCCATATAACTGTTGTTGATTACCTCGCCAGTTAGGTAGGCGATCTCCTTTTTGATTGTTCTTAATTTTGCCATTTTTGTTGTATTTTGGGTCAAAGATACGAAAAATATTTCTAATTCTAACGGCTATATCGATGTTTAATTCTCAGGAATATATCTTCAAAATAGCGTTTACTTAGTGCTGAAGCCACAAGCGTAATAGCAATTACAGCTCCATAAAAGATTATGGATGAAACTATAATACCTGAACTATTGAGTGTATCTCTGAGTAACATTACCACAAAGAATATTGCAATCATATGGTACATATATATTCCATAGGATATTGCTCCGAGGTAGTTTAGTGCTGGATGGTCGAGCCTAAAGAGGGATTTACGACTCAGCGATGTATTAATTATGGTGTGCACGAAGATGAGTGAAAATAGCAAATCACTGACCACTGGAGTAAAGAATAGTGCATTAAAGAGTGGTAATTGTTCGGCTAGATATCCTCCACAGAGTATTCGTAGCGCAAGTACTAACAGCACTACTGACTGCACAGGATAGCTAAAAAATAGCGATTTGGACACTTCACTTTGCCTCCTCCACACCCAATACGCCCCTAGTGCACCAACTGCCATTGCCTCGAATTGAAGAGCCGATAGCACTGGGTTTGGCATCAGGAGCTTTACCACACAGTAGATTGCTATAAATACCACTAATAGTGGCACTAACCATCTCCCAAAGAATCTGAAAATTGGCGCAAATATTAGGTAAAATAACTCCTCTACACCTATCGACCAAAGCGGTTCGAGCAGCGAGGAACCATACATAATATTCACCATAAATGGAGCAAAGAATATATAGAGATACCACACCTCGCCAGCTGAGTAAGGTAATTCATAAGGGTATCCAATTACACCCAATCCCCAAGGTATCACCCACAGCCCCAATCCTACCAATAGGAAGTACAGTGGCCAAATTCTTAATACTCGCCGCATATAGAACTTTTTGATGGACACCCTACCAAACTTTTTACGTTCTCGAAGTAGCAAAAAAGTTATCAAAAATCCACTAAGTACAAAGAAAAATGAAACAGCAAATCCTCCTAGGTTAAAGAATGAATAACCCTCCAGTGACTCCATTCCGTACTTCAGCCGCACCTTTTCGCTATGGTGAAAAAGCACAAGCATAGCAGCAAAGAATCTAAGCGCATCAAGTGCGGCGAAGTGCTTTAACTGCTTATACATATACTCTATACCCCCTCTCTATTGAGACTTTATTGATTCATCATCTTAAAGAATTCATCGTTGTTACGAGTACCCTCCAAATGTTTTTTAACAAATTCCATAGCCTCGATAGAGGTCATATCGCTAAGGTGGCGACGAAGTATCCACATCTTCTGTTGCAGATCCTTGTCCTGAAGTAGGTCGTCACGACGTGTTGAGGAAGCCGTAATATCAACCGCAGGATATATTCTTCTATTAGATAGCTTTCTATCGAGTTGAAGCTCCATATTACCTGTACCTTTAAATTCCTCGAAGATTACCTCATCCATCTTCGAGCCTGTCTCGATAAGTGCCGTTGCAATAATTGTAAGAGATCCCTTCTCTTCAGTATTTCTAGCCGCACCAAAGAATCTCTTAGGCTTATGAAGTGCAGCAGCATCGACTCCTCCACTTAGTATCTTATTCGATGTAGGTTGAACAGTATTATAGGCACGTGCAAGGCGAGTTATTGAGTCGAGCATTATCACCACATCGTGACCACACTCTACCAATCTCTTAGCCTTCTCTAGCACCATCTCAGCCACCTTTACGTGTTTGGCAGCCTGCTCATCGAAAGTCGAGGCAATAACCTCCGCCTTTACCGAACGAGCCATATCGGTAACCTCCTCTGGACGTTCATCGATAAGTAACATTATCATATATACATTGGGATGATTATCTGCAATTGCATTTGCCAAATCCTTCAACAAGATAGTCTTACCCGTCTTTGGTTGAGCAACAATTAGTGCCCTTTGCCCCATACCAATAGGCGAGAACATATCAACAATACGATTGCTAATATTATTATGTCCACCCCCCGTAATATTAAATTTCTGCTCCGGGAACAGAGGCGTAAGGAACTCAAATTGAATTCTATCACGAGCCTCCTCTGGAGTTAATCCATTAATGCGTATAATCTTGGAAAGTGGGAAGAATTTATCTCCCTCTCTTGGTGGGCGAATAATACCTTGAATAGTATCACCTTGTTTAAGTCCGTGCTGCTTGATTTGTCCTACGCTAACGTAAACATCATCAGGTGAATTTATATAGTTATAGTCTGCCGAACGTAGAAATCCATAGCCATCAGGCACCATCTCTAACGAACCAACACATTCAATTGTCCCCGTAAAGTCAACTTGTGCGTTAACTCTCTCTGAATTTCCTTTATTACGCTTATGGTCATTATGGTGATTCTCTCTACGTCCATCGCTCGTATGTTCGTTATTACGACCTTTGCGAGTTCTTTGGCGAGGGTTACGTTCACCACCACCATTAAGCGCATTTGCTTGCTCTGATGCTGGCTCCTCGTGCTTCGGCTCGCTTGCTACCTCTTCACTATGTTGGCTATTTACAGTTGCAGGTTTCGCCTTTCTAGGTCTACGATCACGACGTGGTTTCTCCTCGTTTGATTTACCCTCCATAGAGTTTATCTCTTGCTTTTGAGGTTCTGGTGATTCCTCCTTAGAGGCTTGAGAACCATCCCCTTGCTCGTCTTTAGTCTTTCTATTATAGCTTCTGGTAGGTTTAGGTTGCACAATATTACCACTCGACGCACTCTCTATTAATGAGATAAGCTCCTCTTTTTTAAGAAATTTTTTAGGTAGGTTTACACCGAGTGTTTCGGCGATTTGACGAAGTTCGGGTAGTTTTTTACCCTGCAAATCATTTTGCATATCTAGTTGGAAATAAAAAGGATGTTTTGTTCTGACAAATATATTATGAATAGACTATTTTAAACATTCTAGTGATTGCATCTGTTTTGCAATTTTACCTTATAAGCTTAATAATCAAGTATTAAAAATAAAAAAGCCAGTAAGATTTAGGACACAGAAATATTTAAACCCATTTTTCATTATAGATCCAAGTATTAACTCCACGATACGTACAACAGAGAAATTATACACACTGCATTTACAATACTAACACTATAACACACCACAAATATATATATTCATAAGATAAACTCCAAATTTATGCTATACTTTTTAACTCTGTATGAGTACTATGAAATAAAAATCTTAAAATACCACGATTTTTGTGGTACGTAGTTTCAGAAACAATATTCGGTCAACTATTATAGAACTAATGGAATCACAATCTTATTTTTTT